>CANLCA010000030.1 GCA_947487925.1 Verrucomicrobiales bacterium
AACGCCATCCTGCCAGGATTCACCGCGAGCAAGATTTTGTGGCTCAAAAAGCAGGAGCCTAAAAATTATCAAAAGCTTGCCACGGTGCTGTTGCCGCACGATTTTCTGAATTACTGGCTCACGGGGAATCTTGCCATGGAGTGCGGAGATGCCAGCGGCACGGCTCTTTTGGATGTCCGCCGTCGGGTCTGGTCCGAGCAGGTCATTAGCGCCATCGATCCCGAGCTTCAAGGGAAGTTGCCTCAGCTCATCTCCAGTGAGAAACCGGCAGGCAGGCTGCGCCCCAATGTGGCCGCTGACCTCGGGTTGACACCCGGCATCGTCGTCAGCGCCGGGGGCGGTGACAACATGATGGGCGCCATTGGCACCGGCAACACCCGGCCCGGCTGTGTCACGGCAAGTTTTGGAACCAGCGGAACAATCTATGCCTGTGCCGCCAGGCCCGTCGTTGATCCAAAAGGCGAAATCGCCGCCTTTTGCGATTCGACAAACCGATGGCTTCCCCTGCTCTGCACCATGAATGTCACCGTGGCAACAGAGATGGTTCGCACCGACTTCGGGCTGTCGCATGCCGCGTTCGAATCCGAGGCGATGAAAGCCTCTCCTGGTTGCAACGGCTTGCTCTTGTTGCCCTATCTCGAGGGCGAACGAACGCCGAACATCCCCTCCGGCACCGGGATTTATTTCGGAGTGAATCAGCGCACTTTTAACGCCCCGCACTTCGCCCGGGCGGCCATGGAGGGCGTGACAATGGGCATGAATTACGGAATGCGCCGCCTCGCATCCCTCGGAGTCCGACCAACCCAGATTCGCGCAACGGGAGGGGGATCCAAGTCCAGGCTCTGGCGCCAAATCATGGCTGATGTCTTCAACACCCCCGTCATCACCCTTAAAGTGGCGGAGGGGGCGGCTTTCGGAGCCGCCCTCCAGGCGCTCTGGTGCTGGCGGCTTCAAAAGGGAGAGTCCTTGTCTATCTCGGAGTTGACCGATCAGTTTGTCGAATCCAACGCCAGCGAAACCGCCGAACCTGATCCTGGCAACGTGGCGGTTTATCAACAATTGCAGGAAATCCAAAACGACCTTTCGCGAGGAGTGCGGGGAACCTTCTCGAAACATCGGCGCTTCCTGGAGAAATCCCTTTGAACGAGCTACTGTGAGAAAAATAAAAAACCCAGATTGCATCCAAGTCTATCCAAAGTAAAATCTCCGACACATGAAGTTCATCCTCTCGACACATAACGTAACCCTCACAAAGGCCATTGAGGAACATATCCTTACCCGCATTGAAAAGCTTGAGCATTTTGACCGTTGGGCCGTCGATGCGCGCGTCACCTTCGAACATGACCACACAAAGGTTCCAGAAAAGCAGTTCAAATGCTCGATGCGCCTCGGAGTTCGCGGTCCAGACCTGTTTGCTGAGGATGTTGAAAGTGACCTCTACACCTCGATCGATAAGGTCACCAAGAAGATCGAACAGCAAATGCGTAAGCGCCACGGCAAGACCAAGGTTCGCACCCACACGGACGCCTCGCGAAGCAAGCGTGCAAGGCAGGAAGCCCAGCTTTAGCTCGCCTCGTTCCACGCCACGCTAAGAAGAGCCCGTTGGACCGATTCGTTGGTCCGCGGGCTTTTTTTGCGCCCAGATGCACCCATGTTGAGCTCCTTCTTCCTCCAAGCGCAAAACGTCGTTCCGGTCACCTGCCCAGTCGTTCCAAGGGGTATTGTTGAGGTGCGCGGCAACCGGGTCGTAGCGGTCCATCCAGCGTCCGAAAAACGCCGCCTTCCTAGGAACAGGTTCTTCGATCTCGGAGAAAGCATCGTCATCCCGGGTCTTATCAACGCTCATTGTCATTTGGATTACACGTCGATGGCCGGAGTGATCCCGCCACCCTCAAGCTTCACCTCCTGGATCCATTCCATTCAAGGATTGAAACGTGACTGGACGCCCCAAGATTTCAGGGCGTCGTGGCTTGAGGGAGCCCGGATGCTGGTTGAATCTGGTGTCACCACGGTGTGCGACATCGAATCGGTTTGGGATCTTGTGCCGGACATCGCCCAGCTCACGCCGCTCCGTGTCATCTCCTGCCTGGAGTTCATTGACCTCTCCCATTCTGCAGAAGCATCGCGTTTGCTCGACAAGCTCACCCAGCTCCAAAGGCTCGAAACATCCCACAAATGGACGGTGGGCATTTCCCCCCACGCGCCCTACTCAACCACGCCGATTCTCTTGCGAGCTTTGGCGAAGGCTCTCAAGCCGCTCCAGAATACCGTCACGATGCATATCGGTGAGTCCGCTGAAGAATGGGAGATGTTCAAACTCCAGAGTGGCCCCATGCACGAGTGGTTGGCTCCCCAACGTTCCATGAAAACCTGCGCCGGAAAAAGCCCTGTCCAAATCGTGAGTGATAGCGGAATATTGTCCCCTTCTTTTCTCGGGGTTCACATGAATTACATCGACCGCGCGGATGCGGAAGCGTTCGGGAAGTCTGGGGCCTCCATAGTCCACTGCCCAAGAAGCCACGCCTACTTCACCCACGGCGAATTCCCCCTTGACCTCGCCAGGAAAAACAATATCCCAGTCTGCCTGGGAACGGACAGTCTCGCGACGGTTCGTTTCCCAAAAACAAAGGCACCAAGCCTCTGCCTGTTTGCAGAGATGCGAGAGTTCACACGAAAGAATCCTGACGTCTCACCCCGGGAAGTCCTGGAGATGACCACGAAAACTCCAGCCCGAGCTCTCGGCTTAAATGGTCAGGCGGGGACCTTGAGCAAAGGGGCTTTCGCGGACTTGGTCGTCCTCCGTGTGAAGACCCCCGCTTCCGATCCCTATGAAGCTCTCTTGTCCACCGAAGACCCTCGCCCAGGCGTGATGATCGATGGCAACTGGGTCGTGCCTCCACCTGAACTCCAACCCTGAACATGAGCTCTTTGGAACAACAACTCGCCAGGGAACTTGCGGAATTGGACAGGGCCGGGCTCAGACGCTCCCTGAGAATCATCACCTCGGCCCAAGGAACTTGCATCCGCTCAGCAGGTCGCCAGTTTATCAATTTTTCCTCCAATGATTATCTCGGATTGGCCAATCACCCAAAACTCAAGCAAGCCGCCCAGAGGGCAATAGACTCTTTTGGCGCGGGAACCGGAGCCTCCAGGCTGATCTCGGGCTCAAACACCTGCTTTCACGAGCTGGAAACAACTCTTGCCCGGTTCAAAGAAACCGAAGGCGCCCTCGTTTTCTCCACGGGCTACACGGCCACCCTGGGAACCCTCCCCTGTCTGGTTGCCAAAGGCGATGTGATCCTCATCGATCGCCTCGCCCACGCTTCGATCATCGACGCCGCTCGGCTCTCGGGTGCAACCTTGCGGGTCTTCAAGCACAACGATATGGATCACTTGAAGAAACAGCTTCAGCGGGCCGCCATCGAAATCGAAGCCGCTGGCACCAGATCCCACATCTCCCCCGGACTGCCCCGAGGCCTCCCTGCAGGATCACGTCCGGCGAGGATCCTGATCGCCACCGAATCGATTTTTTCCATGGACGGAGACACCGCACCCTTGGACGATATTGTCCAACTGAAAAATGATTGGAACGCCTTCCTATTCCTGGATGACGCTCACGCCACAGGCATCTGTGGTCCTCAAGGAAAGGGCTGGGCCCATGCCCGCGGCCTCGCCGGTCAAGTCGATGTGAACATGGGCACTCTGAGCAAAGCTTGTGGTTCCTCGGGAGGCTTCGTATCCGGAACCGCCACACTCGTGGAATTTCTGATCCACCGGGCGCGCACCTTCCTTTTCTCCACGGCCCCGCTGCCCGCCAGCGCAGCAGCCGCGCAAGCCGCCCTCGAATTGATCGGGTCGCACGAAGGGGACGTCAGGCGCACAGCGCTCTGGGATAATATCCGCCTTTTCTCCTCCGCGCTCCGTGACGTAAAACCATCACAAAGCGCTATCTTTCCCCTGTTCATCGGGGCGGAACAAAAAGCTTCCGCGATCTCCCAACAACTGCTCAAGGAGGGATTCCTGGTGCCGGCGATTCGATACCCCACGGTGGCGCGTGGAAAAGCAAGATTGAGGATCAGCCTCTCCGCCGACCATACCTCGGAGCAAATCAGCGCGCTCGTCATGGCGCTTCAAAGCGCCGGTGCATTCCCGGCTAAAATGTGAGCAGCCCGGCAACCCACTCTCGCTCTCTTTTCGACGCCATGCACCCGATCGCAAAGCTTGATCATCAATTCCTCTGGCACCCCTTCACGCAGATGAAAGACTGGGTGAAACGCGAGCCTATCATCATCCAATCGGGAAAGGGTTCCGTCCTAACGGATGTGAAAGGGCGACGCTACCTGGACGCCAATTCCTCCATTTGGACCAATCTCCATGGACATCGACACCCCAGGATCGATGAGGCGCTGCGACGGCAACTCAAAAAAATCTCTCACTCATCCTCCCTGGGCCTCGCCAACGAGCCGGCCTCGGAACTCGCCTCTCGACTCATTGCCGCAGCCTCGGCAACCCCGCTGAAGCCGCAATCTTCAGCGCTGAGAAAGGCAACTCCGGCCCCCCGACCTCTGAAAAAGGTTTTTTTCTCCGACGATGGTTCAACGGCGATGGAGGCGGGAATTAAACTCGCCACCGAATTTGCAAAGCGGACGATCGGGATCAAGAAACCGCGTTTTCTTTCCCTCGAAGGCGCTTATCACGGTGATTCGGTAGGCGCTTCCAGCATGGGACACATCCCGCTTTTTCGACGATCGTGCTCCAGCATCCTTTTTGAGTGCGACACCGTCATGTCACCCTACTGCTACCGCTGCCCGTTCAACAAAGCCAAGCCGGACAAGGCAGATGCGCGATCCTACCGCAAATGCCATTGGGAATGCATCGAGACCATCGAACGAGTGTTTGCCAGGCAACGGAGAAACGGAAAACCCTACGCCCTCTTCACGCTGGAACCCTTGATGCAAGGTGCTGCCGGAATGATTCCTCAGCCCGAGGGGTGGCTTTCACAGGTCTGCGACATCGCCCGCAGAAACGGAACACTCACTCTCCTCGATGAAGTCATGACAGGTTTCGGAAGGGCCACCACCCATCAGCTACCCGACGGCAGGAACGAGCTGTTTGCGTTCCAACGGGAAGGTGTGACTCCTGATATGGTAGCCCTCGCCAAGGGCATGACCGGAGGCTATCTCCCCATGGCGGCAACTCTCGTTTCTCAACCCATTTTTGACGCCTTCCTCGGAGAATACGAAGACTTCAAAACGTTTTTCCACGGCCACAGCTACACCGCCAACCAACTGGGCTCAGCCGCCGCTCTAGCAAACCTGGACCTCCTTGAATCCGCACGCGTCCTCAAACACCGGGCAACCCTGGAGCGGGAGCTAAGACATTGCCTGGAATGCCTTTGGAAAAGTCCGTGGGTAGGGGACATCAGACAGGTGGGACTCATCGCGGGAATTGAATTGGTCAAGGAACAGACAAAAAGGACCCCCTTCAAACTTCGCGAGCGGATCGGTATCCGTGTCTGTGAGTCGATGGCGCACAAGGGCGTTCTCACAAGACCCATCGGGAATGTAATCGTCCTCATGCCCCCATTCAGCACAACGGTGACCCAGCTCCAAACTATGGTGAGTGCCCTGTCGGAATCAATAGACGAAACGCTTGGGTGATCTGCCAGATCCCTTGGCGTATGAAGTCCGAAAAAAAGAATGGCGGAAGGGGTGGGATTTGAACCCACGGTAGCCTTGCGACTACGTCTGATTTCGAGTCAGGTGCCTTCAACCACTCAGCCACCCTTCCGACCGTTTATTATCAAATACTGACGACTAAATAAGATGTCGCCCGTGGACGATCTAGCAATTTCCGCGTGATCCAGTGCGAAACAGAAAAAGATCCAAAGTGGCAGAAAACGCCCTGCGAGGATCTGAACCGGCACAAGTCATCCGGCATTTATGTCGCACGCTTCGGAGTCAGGGGCAAGCTCATTCGGTGGTTCCAAAAGACGAGCCAAATCTCTGCTCCAAAATGGCAACCGGTCAACCTGGCGAAACAGGAACGCTATCGGTCCGAAAATCCAGCAAGGAAGGCGAAATCCCAAAGGTCGCAACCCTGACCTTCCTGGCCCCTTCCGAAATTGATACCATCGCTCGACAGGTGGCGGAGATGCTGAAGGAGAATCCCAAATCGAAAATTAGATGACCGTTCTCGTCGCTCACGATACCCCGCCAGCGATTCGAGGCATGCTCAAACGGTGGTTTATCGAACTGAAGCCCAACGTCTTCGTCGGGACAGTCAACCGCCGTACCCGCGACAAAGTGTTGGACTACGTGAAGCGCAACGCCGAAGGCATGAGTCTGCTGATCCTGACCAGTGAACCGAACTGCAAGGCTTCAAGATTGAACGTTGGGGCGAACCTGACCGCCGCGACACCCACCTCAGCGGTCTTTGGCTGGTTGCCGAAGAATGGGTGGATCAAGAAAATAGTCCTTTCTGATTCTCCGAACAAACTAGTCAATGACCCCGTAACCTGTTCGTGTTTCAGGGTTCTCCCCACCCGCGTGGGGAGGGTCCGCGCAGTGTAGATAGCCGTTGCGCGCATGTGAAGTTCTCCCCACCCGCGTGGGGAGGGTCCGTCAATCGGAGATTCGCGCGGGTTGTGGAACATCGAGTTGCGGCTCTGTGCGCGAGGGATTTGACTCACGTCAAGGCGCGTTTGGGGTCGATCAACGGTAATCAGTCAATCGTTCATGCCGGATGGCCAAACGCGCGCCGACTACCGCGTCGCGCCTAGATCGCCGGAATCGAAACAGACACAGAATGCCTAATCAGGCTGACCAACAGGATCCAAATCCACGATGCGATGTGCGGTCGGGAGTTCAGACCCCCTGGCAGGGCGCGATTTCGAGTTGCGTAGCAGGAATACTTTCTGAGCGGAATTCATTCTTGGCGAAGGAGCACTTGGCGAACGCGCGCTGAACGCGCCACAACATTTGACACATTCCACCACGGAGCGCCGCCTGACCACCTTGTAGTGGGAGGATGAATGCTCCTCCTTCACGAACATGAATTCGGGCATAAAGGCGCTGATCTCGGGGGACATGAGGACGCTGAAAAACCCCAAGCAAGCATCCGACACTGGCCAGCCATCAAACGGAGCATTGCCGTTGCTGTGGTATCACGAGTTCGACGGCGGGGGCGTCTTCTCCACGTGCCTTGGCCACAAGATCGAACAACACTTGGGCCCGGTGTTTCGCCAGCACCTTCTCGGCGGCATCCGATGGGTGATGGGTCACACGGCAACGCCGCCAGACCCGATCTCTCTGTGACATCCAATCTTTTGCAACCGATCCCAACCGCTCTTGCCATGAAAACAAGCACCAGTAGGCTCGATCGCGATCGCAGACAGTTTCTGAAGCTCGCCGCAGCTGGCGCCTCTTTCACCTCGCTCGGATTCCCGACGATCATTTCATCCCGACTTTTCGGGGTGGAAGCGCCGAGCAAAATGATCCAGATCGCCCAAATCGGTTGTGGCAGAATTGCGACGGACATGGACATGCCCGGTGTGCTCAAGCACCCGCGACTCGCTCGCATCGTGGCGGTGGCTGATGTGGATTCCAAGCGCTCGGAGCTGGCTCGGCAGAAGATCGAGCGGTCCTACGAGAAATCGCTTTCACAAACGGTCGATGTGAAGGCCTACGGCGATTACCAAGAGGTTCTTGCCCGCAAGGACATCGACGCGGTGATGATTAGCACGCCGGACCACTGGCACGCGCAACCGGTCGTCGAAGCCGCGCTCGCGGGCAAGGACATCTACGTGCAGAAGCCGCTCAGCTTGACCATCGCCGAGGGCCGACTCGTGAGCAATGTGGTGCGCAAGCAGAAGCGCGTGTTGCAGATCGGATCTCAGCAGCGTTCGACGGAGCAGTTCCATCGAGCCTGCGAACTCGTGCGCAACGGCATCATAGGCAAACTCAAGTCCATTCAGATCGGCCTGCCGATTGATCCCGCCGGGGGCAACGGGGCGGAGATGGTCGTGCCTTCCACGTTAAATTACGACGCCTGGCTGGGCTGCACGCCACAAACGCATTACACGGAAGACCGCGTCCATCCGCAGTCGGACGATCCAGGGAGACTGTTTGGTCGCCCGGGCTGGTTACGGCTGAACCAGTTCACCTGCGGCATGATCTCCGGCTGGGGGTCACATCATGTGGACATCTCACACTGGGGCATGGGCGTGGAGTACACTGGGCCCATAGCAGTGGACGCTGTTGCGTCGTGGCCGGGCGCAGAAAGTTTCTGGGATGTGCATGGCAAATATTCAGTGAAACTCACCTACGCAAATGGCGTGATCACCACCCTCAGCGACGAACTGCCGAATGGCGTTCGCTTCAGTGGCGAGGACGGCTGGATCTGGGTCACCCGCGGCAGTATGAAGTCCGCGAGCGCTCTGAACGCGAGCGATCCAAAAGTGTTACGGATTCCAGACGCCGATCTGAAGCAAAGGATCCACCGCAGTCCGAACTGGGATCATCACCTTGACTGGCTCGAAGCGGTCCGCGACCGCAAGGAGGCGGTGACGAATGTGGAGACGGGCCATCGTTCCTGCTCAGCTTGCCTAATCTCATGGATCGGGATGAAGCTCGGTCGGCCGCTAAAATGGAATCCAGTTAAGGAACAGTTCAACGACGACGAGGCGAACCGCATGCTGCATCGACCCGAGCGCGCGCCCTACGGTGCATTCAATGCGGCGAAGGGACTCGGGCTAACAAATCCAAAACCCTTAGCAGGTCGTCGGGCATGATGAGAAATGGTCAATCCGACAGACGCCCGACGCGACGGGAAGTCCTCCGCACCCTCACCACATCTGCGGCGGCCTTTGCATTGCCTTGGCCCTCTCATGCCGATGCCACTATGAACGTGAAGATCGTCAAAGTTGAAAGTTTCCCCATCAGCTATCCGGTCATTGGGCGGTTCAAATTCTTTGAAGGCCCGCCAGGCCATCCGATGGGGCGTGCGGCGGTGGTCGTGAAACTCAAGGCTGATAACGGAGCCGTCGGTTGGGGCCAGAGTGTACCGATCCCAAAGTGGAGTTACGAGACATTAGAGACGGTTCACTCCACGCTCACGCGCCACCTCACGCCGGAGTTGCTAGGCCGCGATCCGTTCGATGTCGAAGGTATCCACGCCGCCATGAATCGCGCCGTAGCGCCTTCGTTTTCCACCGGACAACCGATTTGCAAAGCGGGGGTAGACCTCGCACTGTTCGATCTCACTGGCAAGCTGCTCAAACAGTCCGCATCGAACCGATGGAACCGCATCGGTCGGGACAGACTCACACTCAGTTGGACACTCAATCCACGCACACTCGACGAGGTCGAACCGCTCATCGCCCAGGGCTTGGGGCGCGGCTACCGACACTTCAACGTCAAGGTCGCTCCCGATCAGAAGTTCGATCTCGAACTCTGCCGTCTCGTGAAGCGCCTTGTGCCCGCTGGCTTTCTCTGGGCCGACGCGAACGGTGGCTACGACTTGGAGACCGCGCTCGCCGTCGCGCCCAAGCTCGCGGACCTCGGCGTGCCCGTGCTGGAACAGCCGCTTCCGGCCAATCGCCTTACCGGCTATCGCCGCCTGAAGAAGCAGGGCGCGCTGCCCATCATCATGGACGAGGGCGTGGTGTCATCGGTCGAGTTGGAGGAGTTCATCAAGTTAGACTTGCTCGATGGCGTGGCCATGAAGCCCGCCCGTTGCGGCGGGATCACCGAAGCCCGCCGACAGATTGAAATCGTCCAGCGCGCAGGCCTGATGTTTCTCGGCAGCGGGCTGACCGACCCGGACATTTCGCTCGCTGCCTCGCTCGTTCTCTACGGAGCTTACGATTTGAAATATCCCGCCGCGCTAAACGGCCCGCAGTTCCTCAGCGGCAGCATTCTCAATCATCCTTTTGAGGTCAAGAACGGTGAACTCATGTTGCCGAGGGGCCACGGCCTCGGCCTGGAAGTCGACGAATCCAAGCTGCGAGAGTTGTTGGTGAAAGACTTATGAGAGCTTTACTCAACACTCGAAGTCCACGGTGCGACAGGCCTGACATCGCTCTGGTTTTCTTAACAACGAAGACCGTGCTCGCCACACTTTTATTCGCTGCGATTCTACCCATCATAACCACGAGCGCCGCCGACTCCTTTCGCTTCACTAAAACGTCGGGCAAGTCGCTCGCTTTGTTTGAAGGCGACCGGCCCGTGTTTGTTTATAACCACGGAGTGATCCACAAGCCTGGCGTGCCCGTCGACCGCGAGCGCAGCACTTACGTGCATCCGCTCTATGGGCTCGAGGGCGAAGTGCTCACGGATGATTTCCCGAAGGACCACTACCATCACCGCGGCCTTTTCTGGGCATGGCCGCACGTTCGCATCGGCGAGCAACACTATGATCTCTGGATGCTCAAGGGCATCGAACAACGCTTCGTGCGCTGGCTCGCGCGCAAGGCTGGCGCCGACGGCGCAACGCTCGGAGTGGAGAACGGCTGGTATGTGGGCAACCGCAAAGTCGTGCGGGAACAAGTTTGGTTCCGCGCTGGACCCTCGGTCAAAGATGAGCGGGTGTTGGACCTCGAACTCCTCTGGGTTCCGCTCGGCACACCGATCACGCTCGAAGGCGCGGAAGGGAAAAGCTACGGCGGACTCACGCTGCGTTTCGCCCCGCGCACCAACACCGTCATCACTACGCCGCTCGGCCAGGGTGGTGAGGATCTCACGATCACGCGACTTCCGTGGGCCGATCTTTCCGCGCGCTTTGCTGGCCGTGCTCAGGCCAGCGGTGCTGCCATCTTTGTCGCGCCGGACCATCCCGATTATCCGCCGGAATGGCTCACGCGCCACTACGGGGTGCTCTGCCTAGGCTGGCCTGGCGTGAAGCCGCAGACTTTTCAGCCCGGTGAAACCATCCGCTGCCGATACCGCATCTGGATTCACCGCGGCGTGCCGGATGTGGAGCGCGTGAGCCGGGCCTACGGTCAATTTGAACGAACCACGCGCGCGCGCGCAAAGTGAGGAGGTTGGACAACTTGTGAACCAATTACCTCGAAGAGCATCCCTGAAAACGGCGGCGGCCGCGACCGCCTGTTCGGTTTCCACGCCGAAACTGTTGTCGCAAACTTTAGACGGGACGGCTCATGCGCTCACCGCCGACCCCAACGCGCGCTTGGTCGCTATCTCCGAAATCTCTCTGGATCGCATTCACACCAAATGCGAAGCCATAACATCGCTGAACGGCATGCAAGTCACCCCGGACGATGGCCGTTCCTTCATCGGCCTCGACGGGTACAAGCACCTCATCAAGTCCTCTGACGTGGTGCTGATACCGAACGTGGCCGAATTCCATCCTGGCACACAATGGCAGCGGTTCGCATAAGTCGACGGAGTCCAGGCACGTTCTCGATCTACATCATGGCCCCGAACGATCGGAAGAGCTTATCCGGGCAGGGCGGTTCACGGTGTCTGAAGGCCGATTGCCGCCGGTTCGCAAAGTCCGTTTAACCTTAAAACGGCAGTTGAACCTCCAGAAGATTTGCAAAAGCCTGGATGAGAAAGGTTTGACGAAGAGGGAGGCATATCCCTTGTGGATCTGGTGACTGATTCGGAAAAACTTTATCGCCGGGATCTTG
>CANLCA010000031.1 GCA_947487925.1 Verrucomicrobiales bacterium
ATCTGGACAAACACTGGCTACTACTAGTAGCTATGTATGCATGAAAAGCAAGACATATTGTGATATATGTTCAGTTATTACTTGCTACATTTTTGACTGAAATGTCACTTTTGCTGGAGTTTTTGTAAAATGTCTCGGAAGTTAGGCTAAGTTTCCTCTTTGCCCGTGCCCAAAGGAAAACCCGTGCTCTCAGCTTCGGAATTCATGGTAACATCCCAGGGTTTGGGCTTATGAATGGCGGACCCGGAGGTGAAACTCTAGTTCCATTCTGTTCCGTTTTCTAGGCTGGAGGGATCCCCCTGCAGGCAGATGGGCTCAGGCCTTGATGATGTCGCGCACAACTCTCCCAGAGATGTCGGTGAGCCTGAAGTCGCGGCCTGCATAACGGTAGGTCAGGCGTTCGTGGTCCAGCCCAAGCAGGTGGAGCATGGTGGCGTGCAGGTCGTGTACATGCACCGGGTTTTCGGCGGCGACCATGCCGAATTCATCAGACGCTCCATAAACTGTGCCTCCTCGAATTCCTCCACCCGCAAGAAGCGTCGAGAACGCGGTATGATGATGGTCGCGGCCTGCTTTTTTCTCCTTTTGGTTTTCAGCGTAGGGGGTTCTCCCAAATTCCCCACCCCAGACCACGAGGGTGTCCTCCAGAAGGCCGCGCGCCTTGAGATCGCTGATGAGCGCGGCGGAAGCGCGGTCTGCGTCGGCGCAAAGTTTACGGTGGCCCTCGTCGTGGTCGGTGTGGGTATCCCACGGCTGGTTACCCGAATTGACGTAATACACCGTAGTGAATCGAACGCCCGCTTCGGCGAGGCGACGGGCAAGGAGACATGAACGCGCGAACGGCGAGTCTCCATAAAGCTTGCGGATTGATTCGGGTTCGCGCCCGATGTCGAAGGTGTCCATGGCCTCCCGCTGCATGTGGAAAGCGGTTTCCATGGTTTTGATCTGCCCCTCGAGCTCGAGGTCTCCACCGCGTTCCTCCTGGTGGTTCCGATTGAGCGATTGCAAGAGATCCAATTGTTCACGTTGCTCAGCCATGCCCAGCTTCGGGTTTCGAATGTTGGCCAGCAATTTATCCACTTTCATGTTCGAAGTGAGCACGCTTGTCGCCTGGAATTCAGCGGGCAGGAAGCTGTTGCTCCACAAGGCCGGTCCGACAACAATCTGTGAAGTTGGCCGAAGCACAACGTATCCGGGAAGGTTGGAGTTTTCGGTACCCAATCCGTATTGCAACCAGGAGCCCATGGACGGCCGGATGGGTTGGACGTTCCCTGTATGCATCATCAAGAGAGCGGGCTCGTGGTTTGGGACATCCGTCCGCATGGAACGAATGACACAACATTCATCGATCACCTGTGCAAGATGAGGCAGGGATTCACTGACCTCGATCCCGCTGCGCCCGTGGCGGTCGAATCGAAGCGGGGAGGGCATGAACCCCGCCCCTTTGCTTTTCTTGTAGAGCTCCCCGGAGGGTTGCTGCCCCTCAACCCGCTTGAGGGCGGGCTTCGGATCAAATGTGTCCAGGTGAGATGGACCTCCGTTCATGAACAAGAAAATGACACGCTTGGCCCGCGCTTTGAATTGTCCTTTGACGCCGGTTTCGGCAGCCAGAGAGGCTGTCTTGCCGAGCATGGCGGCGAGTCCGAGCATGCCGAAACCCGCGCCCATGCGCTCAAGGGCTCGTCGGCGAGTGATTAAGGGCCTCATAAATTGTCAGGATGACGGGAACCCATGCCCTAGAAGGTCGTTGGTGTCCTGCAAAGGAGGGTTCATGGGAGTGGGTTCAATCGAGGTAGAACAGTTCATTGGACGCCAGCAGCGCCTGAGCGTATTGCTCCCATCGAGGCATGTCGCCGACCTGGGGTTTTGCGAGAAAATCCAGTGCCAGCCTTTTCTCACTTGCCCTGGGAGCTCGCCCCATTACTAGGCTGTAAATTCCTCCCACACGTTCGGCGTCCTGAGTGCTCGGAAGGCCCTTGGTGATGGCCAATGCAAGCACCTTTGCCCGTTCGAGCATGAACGCGCTGTTGAGAACAAAGAGCTTCTGAACTGCCGTGGTTGTGGTGTTCCGTTTTTCGGCGTGAACATTGGCGTCCGGATAGTCGAATTGCATGAGGACATCGTTCAACTTCAGTCGGCTTACACGCGCGTAAACCGTGCGCCGCAGGTTCTTTGGATCATCCAGCTCAGAGGACTTCCCCCCTGACTGGTCAAGTTCACCGGTGTACGCGAGCACGGAGTCACGCCATTGCTCGACGCTGAGCCGACGGCGGCTCATGCGTCCGAACCATTGGTTGGAGGGATCCTTGCGCACGGAGGAAGGGGATCCGATGGAAGCCTGCCGATAAGTCGATGACAGCACGAGCTCGCGGATCAACGCTTTGACATCCCAACCGTTTGCCATGAACCGATGGGCGAGGTCGTCCAGCAATTCAGGATGCGTGGGACGGCTTCCGGAGTGGCCGAAATTGCTCGGAGCAGCGGCGAGGGGCTTGCCGAAGAACTGGCCCCAAATCCGATTTGCAAACACCCGGGCTGTCAAGGGATTCTGGGACGATGCAAGGGCCTCCGCGAGCTCTTTGCGACCGAACCCCCCTTTGAGTGGAGGCGCATCCGGACTCGTGAGAATGGTTGGAAACCTGCGCGCTACCACGGGCCCTTTTCGATCCACATTGCCTCGTAGGAAAATGGGAAGATCTTGGGGTTTGTCCGTGTCCTCGACGATGTGCAGGGAACTCGGCGGCAATTTCCCTGCCTGGGTATCTTCCTTCGCCGTTTGGCCATCGAGAGTCTTGTTCACTAGCCTCGTGCTCGCGAAGACTCCCGCGAGCGCGTAGTAGTCGCTCATGGTCAGCGGGTCGAATTTGTGATCATGGCATCTGGCGCAAGCCACCGTCAGCCCGAGCACCGTGCGACACACCGTGTCCACGCTGTCCTCCCACTCGTCCGCCTGAACGTCGAGGCGATCCCGGTTGTAATACTTTGGACCCAACCCCAGGAAACCCAAAGCGGCTAGGTTTTGCGAGGCTAGACCTTCAAACTTGTCGGCCGCCAGTTGAAGCCTTAGGAATCGATCGAATGGCAAATTGCTATTGAACGCGTTGATGACCCATTCCCGATATCGAAACGCGTTTGGATAAAAATACTTGGTGTCGTCGCCGACCTGGTGCGCTTGATCTTCGGCGTATCGGGCTAAGGGCAACCACAAACTCGCGAGCCGCTCTCCAAACCGAGAGGAGGAAAGCAATCGATCCACAAGTTGCTCGTAGCGGTCCAAGGATTTATCCGCACAAAACGCGACGACTTCTGCTTGGGTGGGAGGCAGCCCTGTGATATCCAGTGTCGCGCGACGCAAGAGGACGCGCGCGTCCGCCTCGGGGCTTGGCTCGATCCCATGGGCTTCCAATTCCGACAGGATGAACCTGTCGATCCGCTGCCGTGGCCAGGACTTGAGGCCTACCGCAGGCACTGAGTGAGCGACGGGGCGTTGAAACGCCCAAAAAGTTTGTTCCTTCTCCCAATCGATCTGCGCGGCTGAGGAATCCGCTGGGGGTGGACTCGAAGGGGTTGGTTCTTCCGATCTCGGCACGGCCACCGCGCTGAACAGCGCAGCGATCAAAAGGACTCGCCTGACGAGCGGTCCGGCTAAGTGTCGAAGCACTGAATACACAAGAGCTGAGGTTGAGATACGGGTTCTACCGTAACCCAACATCGGCACCGCGCGCAAGCGGCACAGTGGACTCAAATTTCCGAGCGCCGGTGTCTCGGAAGTTCCACCTCCGGTCCACCCCGAGGTGGGCATTCAGATTTTGCCCGGGGCGATGCTTCTTGCCAATTGCAGGCTCCGGCGCGCCCCTGAGAACGAGCTCAAACGCTGGGCAAGGCTTGGGGGCTCTGAGCTTGGGCGGAGGGGATGACGATGTCGGTGATTTTCGCGTGTAACTCTAGGAAATCCATCACTTTAGCCGTGGCGATTTGTTCAGCGATTTCATTGATTCCCCCGCGGTCCATGAGCTGCTTGGCCATTTTGTCTGGCTTGACTTTGTATTCCATGGCCATGGCATGAATCCGATGGGTGATCTCGTCACGCTCGGCCTTAATTTTCTCGGCCTCGGCGATTCGACCTAAAATAAATCCCACTTTGACGCGTTCTTTGGCGCTCGAGTTGGCTGCGGAGTAGATGGCATCCTTGTGTTCGTCGATGGCTTGCGTGGTGATTCCGCGCTCCTGGTTTTCGCGCACGATGTCGTAGACAACGCTGTTGGTCTCCCTGACCACTACCGACTCGGGCAGTTCAAACTGGACGTTGTCTTTGAGAAACTTGATGAGCTGATCGCGGACACCGCGCTTTTGACGGAAGGCCAGCTCCTTTTCGAGGTCGTGGCGAATTCCTTGGCGGAGGTGGTCGAGGTTTTGCGCGTTGAACAGTCTCGCGAACTCATCGTTGACCTCGGGCATGATGCGTTCCTTTACTTTCAACACTTGAACCGAGTAAACCCCCTCCTTGCCCGCGATGGCGGCGGTTGGGAAATCGACCGGGAAAGTCACTTTTGCATCCTTGGTCTCTCCTTCGACGGCACCGATCACCTGTTCCGCAAGGCCGGGTAGCACTTTGTCGCCAGCTTCAATGCGGAGCCAAAAGTTTTGACGTTCGGTCAGGCCGCCGAGTGTTGGCGAGAACTCCGTCAACGGTTTGCCCTCGCAAGTTCCCTTATAATTGACGACGACATAATCCCCTTTTTGGACAGGGCGAGACACGTCATTGTAGGTGGAATTCTGTTCCCGTAGGATGTTCATCGCACGCTCCATGTCGACTTCGGTCACTTGCCCCACTTCTCGCGTCACAGCGATGCCTTTGTAGTCAGGGAGAGTGAACTCAGGGAAAGTTTCCAAAGTGACCGCGAACTGAAGCGACTGCCCACGGCCAAATTGGATTTCCTCAACCTCGGGCGAGGCGGCCTGGCGGAGGCCATTTTCTTTCAGGGCCTGGTCGTAGGCTTGGTTGATGAGGTTCTTTTTGACTTCGGCTTCGATCTTGGCCGTGAAGGTTTTGGCGATGAGGTGCAACGGCACTTTTCCAGGGCGGAATCCCGGGAGCGCGGTGTGACGCGCGAACTGGGATGTGATCTCGGCGAACTCTTTGTCCACCGTTTGCGGATCGACTTCCACACGGATTAACTTTTTGCAGGGCCCCAAGTGTTCAACCGTAGAATTCACAACAAACCTTTCTTATCGCGATGAAATAGCCCCGCGAACGCCACCGGACCGGACAACGCGGAGATCCATCAGCCAGCCTTAGCCGGACGAGTTTAATCGACAGGGGGACAGACCGTAGAAGTTGGCATGGGACACGTCAAGTCCACGTTTGTCGTCAGTCCACGTTTGTCGTCTGTCCAGTGGGAAAACACATATGCATCAGGGAATTTAGAGGCAAGGAGATTTGCGAGTAACAAGGCGGATGGTTTTGGCGAGGTTGTTTTCACCCATGGCGGCTTGGAAGTTGGTTGGAGGATTTGTATTGAGGTTTGGGTTGGCTGCGGTGCCAATCCTTGCAGAGTCTGCATGCCAGACAGCGGTACGTGCCCAAGACTCAGAGGCCATCGGGGTGCGGATTCTGCTCCGGGCCGAAGAGGGAACCAAAAGCCGAAAAAGAGTGTTGAATTGGAAGTTCGATAGGGGTGTTTTCTTTTGCATCCCCATTGTAAGGAGGTGCTACTTTCAAAAGTACCAGTACAACCTTCTAATAATCCACGCCCGCTTTCCATCCTCTATCCAATTCAAATCATCGCAGAATTACTGAACGGCATTGAGGCTAGACAAACCGGAGTTCCTACCCGAGCCTGAGGGTCATGAACACCCACGAACACGGTTCGACCTGCGGGCCTCGCGTCGGGCGGTGCCGGGATGGCATCCCAGGTTTCACACTCATTGAGCTGTTGGTCGTGATTGCCATCATTGCGATCCTCGCTGCCATGCTCCTGCCAGCCCTGGGCCGGGCGAAGCAAAAAGCAGTTTCTATCCAATGCCTGAGCAATGTGCGTCAAATGAGCCTGGCCAGCGCCATGTACGCGGGACAGGATCGTGAGGTGTATCCCTGGACCTTCACCGCGGCTGTCGGCGGAGCGGGGATCGCTTGGTTCAATTTTATCCAGCCGTTCCTGCAAAGTACCAACGTGCTCCTGTGTCCCACGAAGGAAAGACAACCCCGTCGAGCTAAGTTGACTTATATTTTCACGATCGACAAGACCGTGGCAGGCTACGGGGCGAATTTTCAAATCGGGGGTTGCAGCTATCCTGAAGGAGGGTGGTTGGTGCAGCCTTTGAAGGATACCGCCGTCGCCAACCCATCGGCCACGGTTTACCTGTCCGATTCGGGAACCAAGGCCGTCGACAGTTTGGATCCAGCGAAGTGTGTCACGCTCAAGTCCCCCGAGAAAGCGCAGTCCTGGGTCCTGGAAGACCCTGTCGGTTTCGGCGGCCAATATGTGACTTCTGACGATCCCAATTGGGGAGGGCCGAGCATCCGGCACGGGGAGAGGAGCAATGTCGGATTCATCGATGGGCACGCTGCTCCGATGAAAGCCACGCAATGGTACCATCGCAATACACCATGGCTGAACCCAGCCCTCGGGGGTGGGTCCTCCGAAACGGGCAAGCCCAGGGGGACTTTGCCTTAAACGATGCTGAAAGGGTCAGGCAAAGAAGCCCGGGCACAAACCAGAAGGGCCAGAATTCCTTTGCGGCTCCGTGGTTGGTTTCTGACGAGGTTTGAGTGGACTTTCACAACCTTGCCGATCCACGCGGCGCCTTCCGATGTTAATGAACTAACCGTCGCTTCGCTCCTGGAACCACGGGACTTCGGGATCGCCAGAGAAACTTCAGACCTCAATAAAATGGGTAGAAATCGTGATCTGATCGAGCCGTTCCAAAGACACACTTTTTCTTCGTTTGGCTCCTTGATCGGCGCCCCTGAAATAGAAGGGCTAGAATCTTCTTCAGTGAATCCCGTAAAATGAACGCTCAGATTTTCACCAGGGATGGCATGGATGAGGTGGACCATCGGAGCATTCGGATGCGATCTCTGCAAATCTATCCGTGGCATCTGTATTGATTGGGCTGTTCATAACCCTTTATTTTCAAACAGCTGGGGAGTGATGACGCGATAGAAGCGCATGGCGCTTGGAGGAGCAGAGTCGACGACGATCTCTTGCCGCGCTGCTCCGAGACCGTTCACCTGCTTCAGGGTCTGCCACTGACCGAAATCGAAGGATTCCCTGAATTGCGCTGTGTAACCTCGATTTGCCTGCGCCATGAAAGAGAGCTCCGTACCGTGGGGGGAGAGGTGGATTGAGTCGACCTCAAGACGGCTTTGGACGTCTCGAGGATCCGTGCCGGCAATGAACTCCTGCAGGGTGGTTTGCCCATCGCCATCGTCGTCGAGGTTGGCATCGGAAGCCAGATTGGGTGCGTAACCAAATTGGGTTTCCCAC
Source organism: Verrucomicrobiales bacterium (assembly GCA_947487925.1). Taxonomy (GTDB): domain Bacteria; phylum Verrucomicrobiota; class Verrucomicrobiia; order Limisphaerales; family F1-80-MAGS106; genus F1-80-MAGS106. Next base: position 7,491 of record CANLCA010000031.1, read on the forward strand.
TCGTCACCGACGCGGTCTCGATCGGAGTCGCTCATCACGATCAAGGTGGCGGTTTGACTGTTAGTTCCGAGGGTGCCGGAAGCCAGATTGGTGACGTTCACCAGGTAGGTGCCCGCATCGCTGAGCTGTATATTTTTCAGCGCCAGCACTGCGTTGGTGGCACCGGCTAGGGTTGTGGCTCCTTTGCGCCAACGATAGGCGAATGGCGACAGGCCGTTGACTTCGACGCGGAGCTCCAAGGAATCGCCAGCGATCGCTACCAGTGACTGGGGTTGCGTGACGAAGGTTGGCCTCACAAGCACACTGAGCAGTGCGACGTGACTCATTGAAGAGCCGACCGAATCGGTCACCTGCACGGAGTAGGCACCCGTGTGGGTTGACTGGACGTTCGTCAGCAAAAAAGAGGAACGCGTGGCCAAGGGAATGAGGGAACCATTGAAGTACCACCGGAACGTCAGGTTCCCACGGCCCGTGGCGGCGACTGTGAATCTGGCGTCCGAGCCGGGCCTGAGATTCTGACCTTCGGGTTGGCGTATGATCGTGGCGGGGCGAAGCACCGTTAACGTCGCGGGGTCGCTCTCCACTGAGCCGTTGTCATTAACCAGAACCACCGAGTAACGACCGGCGTCGCCCTCCTGCACCTGATCCAACACAAGCTGGGCATTCGTGCCCCCTGGAACGTTCGCACCATCCCGCCGCCACTGATACCACGCCGCCGATCCCGGCGCCGTGGTCACCTTAAAGACCGCTCGAGCAGCGCTGACCAGGGTCTGGCCGGCTGGCTGGGCATTGATAATCGGTGCGCTACCCGAACCCTGCTCCCGCCCGGGAGATGGAAGGGCGGCTGTCCAATTCTCCGCGTCGTCGCCGAAGAGCGAACGATCCTTGCGTTGCAAGGCCGCGCCCCCGCCGTCTGCCGCCGCAGGCCAGGGGGCGGTATCTCGGTATGTCACTTGGTCGACCACCCCATAAGAAACGTCCGCGTTCTCACTCTCGACGTGAAACGGCTTGAGCAGGCTTAGCCGGGCACCGGAATTCTCCATCCGACCTCGGAACGGTCCGAGAAAAGGAAAGGATGCACTCAAGTTCCATTTTTGACGCCACGCCGCCAATCGGGCGGGTTCCTTGGTGGGATCGAAGCTGACGAGCAGCGCGGATTCGTTTGCTGCCAGAACGAGATGCTTCGTGAAGTCGAAGTCCACCGTGCCTCGCAGACGCCACGGCTGTCCCGTGGCGGGGTCCGTGAAAGAGACGGGGGTGTTGCCCACATTCTGGATCTCGATGTATTCGTTTTCGTCATCGTCCCAGAAGCTCCCATTCTCAAAGAGGTCGGGCGGATGGTAGAGGATCTCGCGAAAGATCACGGGGCCGACTTTAGGTCCGGCATTGGTTGCCCCGAGCGTTGGCACGCTCTGGACGACGAACTGTTCTTCTCCGTTGGGAGGCCCATGTCGGCCCCAGCTGGCATCAGCCTCGGAGGGGCCAAATCGGAACCCGTGTGAGTAACCCAGCAAGGCCCCGGACCGATCCGAAGCGAACAACCAAACTTCATCGCCGTGACTGCTGAGCCCAAAGGAATTGATCCCCTGCGATGGCTGCCCGAATGCCGTTTGGTTAGTGACCCAAAACCCGCCGGCGGGCAGGATGGTTTTGTCTGGAATTCGATATTTCCGCGGTTGAGAAGGGTCATCCGTGAGATGCCAGCCCGAAATGTCGGCTGGCATGCCGCTCAAATTCAGAAGTTCGATCGCATCGACCAACGGGGACGCGCTGTTGGCGAGCACCTCGTTGATGACCACGCGAGGGAGTTCGGCGGAAGCGAGGCTTTCCAGTCCAGGCGAACCCCACATCACGGTGCTTGGGCTCCAGGCTTCCTTTGCGTTGTTTTGTGGAAAGGAATTGCGACGCACGAGAGTGAATCCCATGCCATCCGTTGTGGGATACCAGCCGCTTTCGTAAGCTAACTCAAACAATGGTTTGCCCGAGGCGTCCTCCAGCCGCAGCGTTTGCCCGGCGTTGGCGAGCGAGCCGGTGTAAGTCCCCGCGATGTTTTTCAAGAGCCCGTATCGAACAACCATTGCCGCGGGATTCTTTACCAGCAAAAGACGGGCACTTGCTTCCAGTGTGTAGGTTGCCGCATTGCTGAAACTGAACGTGACACCCTGGGTGAACCGACTGCCGAACAAGTCAACGGTGTGGTGGCTCGTGTTTTGGATCTCGATGAATTCGAAATCCTCGGAGCTGAGGTTCGCCTCGGCGCTCAACTCGTTCGCCGTTGGAGCGGAGGGATGATAGTTCAACTCAGTGACCACCAGATCTTGAGGGGTGGCGGGAGCATGGAGGATGTAACGCGTGGTCACGGGGCCCGACCAAGGACTGCTGAGCGGGGGATTGGATCCACCCGACAGGTTCCGGTGCTTCTCGTCCCGAGATCGCGCGACCAATCGCGCTTCTCCCGTGATGGCAATAGGGCCCGTGTAAACGCTGGCGTTCGACGCGATGCTTCCGTGATCAGCCCTGGGATCGGTGCCGTCCAATGTGAAATAGATGGTCGCTCCCGGAGGGGCCTCGAGAGTTACAGAGGTTCCGGAGGTCACCTGTCCGCCACGCTCCAAAATGTCTGGCCTGGCTAGAAAATTCGTCTCCATGAACCGAATTCGACGGGACATCCAATCTTTGAAATAGGCAATTTCCCCTTCCTGACTGCCTCCGCGCTTGGGTTGTTTCCACCGCACCATGTCGCGCACGGCGGACTCCCTCACATGATGGCTCAGGCGATCAATCAAACTCCACATTCCGGGAACCCCATAGGGGCCCGCAGCCAGTTCTTGAAAGCGATCGATGTAGGCCTGCCAGAAATTTGGATCCTGGAACAGCCGTCCCCACCAAATGGCGCCAAAAGCCCCTCTTCCAGGATCCCAAGAGAGCGGGGCATTGTCGCGCGCTTCAGTCCAGGCAAACGCCTTGTCAAAGTCCCAGATGGGTCCAAAGACGATCGGACCCCCGCGTGGCTTGTAGAAGAAAGTGCTGTTGCCGGGGACCTCTCCGTTGACGGAGATGATATTGACGAGGTGGAAATCAATCCAAGAACCTGTGTCCACGTACGGCGCGTAACCGGTGACCGGGTTCGTCCAATTGGGTGAGTTGAGAACCGCCGCGAAACGATCCAGATAGCTTGTCAGATAGGTCCGCTGGGCTTCTCGTCGCGGAGAAATCATGTCGTCATGGCTGGGCTCGCCGTAGTTCATGGGCTGGCCCCCCGCCGTGAAACCAGGCGGGCCGTCGATATTGCGGTCGATGTTCAACAAGTAGCCCCCAGTGACCTCCGGAGCTTGCACATCCTGGTCCGTCAACTTGTCGATATCAACCCGGTTTGGACCAATCCCGATCCGTTGCAAAATGTTATAAACGCCAAAGTAATTGGTGGGCGCGACCGTGGCCTGGGAGAGACCGCTCGGGCGCTGGTTGAGATATAACTCCACGGAGCGGTAGTGAGGGGCGTAGCGACCGGCGGCGTGACTCATCTCGCTGGCCAAGGGGTTGTTGATCAGGGAGGAGTCGGTTATATAGGGTGCGTGAAACACCCATTCGGCACCGGATGGCATCCCCAGCAACGGCAGGGCGACGTCGCGATTGTCTTCGTCCCAGGCGTCGACCGCCCAATTGTATTTGGGATTACCCACGCTGCTGGAACCGCGGAGTTTCAAACCGGCACGGAACACGGCATTCGGCGCGTTCGTGAACGAGGCGCGGCCTCGCCTTGGCTCGTGCACGAACAGGATGCATCCCTTGCTGGTTGATTCATTGAAGGTTCCAACCCCGTAAGAATGCACCAGAATAAGGGGTAGATCGGAGGAAACAGAGGCCATCTCTGGTGACAAGCGAGCGTAGGCCTCGGTGCGCACGCGGCCTGGCAGCAGACCGGGCTCAAGGAGGCGAGCGCGGATTTGCAGGCTGTTGGTAATGGTCATGGGCCCGGTGTAGGGGATGGAATCCGCGCCCGGCATCGAGCCATCCAACGTGTAACGAATATCGGCGAGGGGTGTAGGTCGTGTTGGAGTCAGCACGAGCTCAAAACTTTCAAGGAAAGTGCG
>CANLCA010000032.1 GCA_947487925.1 Verrucomicrobiales bacterium
AAGGCGGGAAAAACTGGTTTGGTACAGCGCGAGCATCGGGGACGAGCCGCTGATTGCGGATGTCATACTCGAGCGTGTCAAGGAGGCCTGCGCGGGGGAAGAAGAGCCTTGCTGAACGTTGTTCATGAAGACGATTCGCTTCTGGTGATCAACAAGCCCGCTGGGTTGGTTTGTCATCCCAGCAAAGGGGACGCCATGTCCAGTCTCATCGGCCGCGTGCGGCTCCATCTTGGAGCAGCCGCGTCCGTCCATATGGTGAACCGGATCGACCGGGAAACCAGCGGTTTGGTGATGGTTGCAAAATCCCGGGAAGTGGCGGGTGAACTTGGAAAATTGTTCGAGCGCCGGGCCGTACGCAAAGGGTATCTGGCGATCGTTCACGGCACGATGGAGAGGGCACAGGGCGTTATCCGTGCCGGTTTGGGGAAAGACGAGTCCAGTGTTGTGGCGATCAAAGACATGGTGCGGGAGGATGGGGCGCCCTCGGAGACGCATTATCGGGTTTTGTCCAGCTGGGCGGCACGGGAAGGCTATCTTTCGACGGGGCATGCCGCGGTTTTGAGCATCGCGCAAGGGCTCGGAGAGGAAGCCCTGCGAGCATTTGAATGGTCGGGATGGAGCCGATCGATCGAAGACTGCCCATTCTCACTTCTTTTATTAGATCCTCAATCGGGGAGGAAACATCAGATTCGCATCCATCTTGCCAGCATTGGGTTCCCAATCGTTGGGGACAAGCTGTATGGGCTGGACGAGCGTTTCTATCTGGACTTCGTGCGCCGTTGCTTGGGACATGGGGACTGGCGTCGGCTCATTCTGCCCTACCATGCGCTGCACGCTGGGGAACTCGCGTTCGAATGGCGGGGACGGTCATGGCGGTTTCAGGTTCCCCCAGAAACCTGGTTCACCGAATTCCTACCTCCTGGAGATAGGGTGTTTGATGTGGCTTCCGATCCTCGTTAATCCAATTCTCCTTCAGGATGAGATTCATTCGTGCAGGAATTAAGATCCCTGACCAGGCACAAGCGAGGCGCCTATCCATCCCACGACTGCGGGATAACGATCGAGCAACGAAGTCAGAGGATCAAAGAACGAGCGAGTGAGGCTCCTCTTGAGAGCGAATTGGAATGAGGGGATGTTTCAACCGCTACCCAGATTCCCTAACCTCGCACTGACTCCTCCTCCTCGTCATCGTCCGAGTGGCCTTCAAACAAAGCGCGTGATCCTGATCCCGAGCACGAGCACCACCGGCGAAGTGGAGTGGCATGTGAGTGAGGCTTCAGAAGGCCGTTTTGCCCGTTTTTTTGGGTTTGAACTCGCAAGAACGTCTCGAGGGAAATATTCTCAGGGCCCATGGACAGCCACCTACCAGATCAGATGCGCGCGATGGTCTATCGAGGGGCGAACGATCTTCGGGTTGAAACGGTAGCCGTGCCCGCCATCTCGAAAGAAGAGCTGCTGGTGCGGGTGGGGGTGTGCGGAGTGTGCCCGACGGACATCAAAAAGATACAACACGCGACCGTGCCGCCGCCGAGGATCTTTGGACACGAGACCGCCGGGGTGATTGTGCGCGTCGGAGCGGATGTCAAAGGGTATGCGGAGGGGGACCGGGTGGCGCTGCACCATCATGTCCCTTGCATGCGGTGTCACGCCTGCCGACACAAGGCGTTCGCGCAGTGTGCAATCTACCAGAAAACGGGAGTCACAGCGGGCTTCGAGCCGGCGGGAGGTGGTTTTGCTGAATATGTCAGGGTGTTGCCGTTTGTTTTTCCCGGGATTGTGAGGATTCCTCCTGGCAACACATTGACGGAAGGAGCTTTGCTGGAGCCCGTGAATACCGTGCTCAAGGGGGTGCGGAGGCTGGGATTGCTTCAAGGGGACCGGGTGTGGGTTGTGGGCCAGGGTCCGGTCGGGTTGCTGTTTACGCGCATTCTTTGGCTGGAAGGTGTTCAAGTGGTAGTCTCGGATCTGATTCCGGAGCGGCTGCGGAGGGCTGGGGAATTTGGGGCAACCGAGGTTTTTGAGGCTGGAGGACCGGATTTTGAGAACCGCCTTAGGGAAAGTGCTGGCAGTGGATTCGATGCGGTCGTGTTGGCCGCGCCGGCTGATGAACTGATGCCGCTAGCCATGGAGAGCTTGAGGGGAGGAGGGAAGATCCTATTGTTTGCGCACACCAGGAAGGGAGCGATGAGAGACGTGGATCTTGGGGAGATTTGCGTGTCCGAGAAGGATGTGTTGGGGAGTTACTCGTCGGACATCACGCTTCAAGAGGAGGTATCTAGGCTGGTGTTTTCTCGTGAACTGGATGTTCGCGAACTAGTGAGTCACCGATTCCGGCTGGAAAATGCAGTTGAGGCTGTGGGGGTTGCAGCGCGGCCCCATCAGGGAACGCTAAAAGTAGTTGTGCAACCGGCGGAAATGCTCTAAATTACGGCTGTGTTAAATGCTCCATCGATCCAAGCGTTTGTTTGGGAAATCGGTGGGCGGCTTTTCTGGGATGCGTCCTCTCCGAGAGAAGATCAAAAATCTGTTGACAGTTTCTCTGATTTTTGAAAGATTTGGCGCACACACGGAACAATACTAACAACAAATGAGAACAAAAACACTATTACTTACAGCCGCACTAGGCGCGGCGGGTGTGGCCACCTCACTGGCGCAGTCCGTTTTCTCGGTCAACGCAGTTGGTTACGTCAATGTGGACGTGCCCAAGGGCTTTTCCATGATTGCGAACCCGCTGGACGCAGGAGCTGGCAACAACACCATCGCCAAGTTACTTTCGGCTGTTCCCGACGGTACTGTCATTTATCAATTCGGCGCAACGGGTTTCTCGGTCAACACACTGGACCTGGGTGAATGGAACGCTCCTAACAACGTTCTGGCTCCTGGTGGTGGTGCGTTTATCCGAAGCCCATCAGCGACGAAGATCACCTTCGTTGGTGAAGTCATGCAGGGAAATCTTTCCAATCCAATTGCCGCAGGGTTCTCGATCATGAGCTCCCAGGTTCCCCAGTCTGGTAAATTGGACACGGACCTGAAGTTCCCGGCTGCGGACGGCGACAGTGTGTATCAGTTCGACAATGCTGCGAATGGCTACATCACTCACACTCTGGACTTGGGTGAGTGGTCTGCAGGCACACCGACGCCCAAAGTTGGTGAAGCGTTCTTTGTGAAGGCGGCCAAGGCGGCTGTCTGGACAAGGACGTTCTCGGTGAACAACTAAACAAACAGACGAGGAACACGTAAATAAAACATAAAATATGAAAAAACTAATAGCAATTGCTGCGGTTGTCGTTGCTACAATCGCTGCTCAAGCGCAGGGGACCATCAATTTTGCGAACCGTGGTGCATTTGCTGCCAATGGTGTTGACGCAAAGGTTCTCGGTGTGAGTGGTGCGCCTCTGGATGGTGCCGGGTTTATGGCCCAGCTCTATGTCGGCGCTAGCGCCAGCAGCTTGGCTGCCGTAGGGTCTCCTGTTCCGTTCCGGACTGGTGCCGCGGCGGGCTTTGTCTCGGCAAGCACGGTCACAACAGGTTTGGCTGGTGGTTCAGCCGCGAGCGTTGCGATGCGCGCTTGGGATGCGTCCACGGGCGCGTCTTATGACGCAGCAACGGTGCGTGGAAGTTCCGCAGTTCTGTCGATCGTCTTGGGTGGCGGTGGAAATCCTCCCGCTGTTCCGGCTGATTTGGCAGGTTTGGCTGGTTTCAGCCTGGCTGGTGCGGGTCCTGGCCCTGCAGTTCCTGAGCCCTCCACTGTGGCTCTCGGACTCCTCGGTGCCGGAGCTCTGTTCCTCCGCCGTCGCAAATAATGTAAGTTGGTGTGTTCTCATTAAGCCGTCCGAAAGGGCGGCTTTTTTTTTCTCCTAATTGCATTGACTCGCGGCGCTGATTAACTTATCTCGCTTGCGGACTTTAGGTCGTGGCGCGTTCGTCTATCAGTTAGGACGCGGCCCTCTCAAGGCTGAAAGACGGGTGCGATTCCCGTACGCGCTACCAATTTCGTGAGCACATCCCCGCCCTTTCTCGACAGACTGCAGTCCCTTGATCTGTCCTGCTTTTAGACGTGAAAGTTTTCCAAATCGTTTTTAATCCCATCAGCGCCGGTGAGTTGGCGAAAATGCCCAAGGAGCTACAGCTTTATATCCTTGGAGAATTTCGTGGACTCCCGCAGGAGGTTCTTGAAACCGACCTGGAAAAATTTGGCAAAATGGAAAGAGACGGCGTTGTGTTGCATCGATTCCGAATAGGGGATTATAGGGTGTATTTTGAGCGACATCCCCTCGGTCTCGTGGTGCATCGAATTCTGAGTCGAAACACCCTTCGCGATTTCCTGTTCAGATCGAGTTTGCCTATGCTTGAAGATGAGATTCTCCAAGAGAACCCGAAGTTTTGGGAACTTATCAACGCCCCTAGAAAAGAGATCCTGAAACGGTGATCAAAGTTCAAGCTTTAAGGTTCAAGCTTAAAATACTCGTCGAGCGAGCGGGGCGAGGAATGACAAAGGCCTGGATGAAGAGAGGCCTGAAGAGGAATGAGGCAATCCCTTGAGCCTAAAACCGGAAGTTGAACCACTAATGTTCGCTAAGTGACACTAATGGTGAAGAAGTGACGCTGACTCAGCACCTCACTCCTACAGTGAACCGGCGTCCAGATCGTTATTTTTCACATCTTGTTGTCTTATCCTTAAAACTGCAGTTGTACCCCTTAACCTTTGGGGTATCATCTCTATTGCAACACTTTACAGAAGAAGCGCTTGTCACCCAACAAGTGAACTGCGGAGCAGTTGGATTCCGGATCGTGGCAACAACTTACGAAGAGAATTGCAGCTCAACTGTCGTTTTTAGGATTAGTGATGATTAGCCAAGATGAGTGGTTTCTCAGCTGCTTTTTCCAGGTTGAGGGGTCTGCTGAGTGATTCGGGATGAGCTTCATCCTTAGGACCTTGGGAAGATTTCCCTTGAGCAACTCCCGTCTTAAGGATGATGGATTTAGAATCGAGTCCCACAAGTCTCAGGCATCAGGCCGTCGAGTCATCTCTGGCGAGAGCGACGACTGATGGGAACAGGGAAAGGTTCAGACGGTTTCTTCACCCAACTCCACGTTCCAATACGCGAGGTCGACGAAGTGTTTCCAACTGTCGTGACAGTTCACCCCAAGATTGATCTGGACGAAGGGGCGCCATTTCGGGCGCTTTGGTTTGCGCACAAGCAGCAAGCCTGCCTGCCTAGGGGTGCGGTTGGCCTTTCGTGTATTGCAACGGATGCAGGAGCAGACGATGTTCTCCCATGTGGTGGGTCCTCCATGATCGCGAGGGATCACGTGATCGAGATTGAGCTCGTTGCGGTCGAAAACCACTCCGCAATACTGGCACGTGTTTTGGTCACGCTCAAAAATGTTGTAACGCGTGAACTTGACTTCCTTCTTTGGCATTCGATCAAAAATGAGCAAAAGAATGACCCTAGGAACGCGAATTCTGAATGAAATGGAACGAATGCATTCGGGACTGGGTTCGGACGCGGACAAATCCATCCAAGTTTGGAAATTGTAGGTTTGGAAAGATCCATCGCCGTCACCGACAACGGCCTGGGCGTGGCCTTCGAAGAGGAGGGTGAGGGCGCGGCGTACCGAGCAGACGTTCACAGCTTGCCAAAGTCTGTTAAGGACGAGCACTTGTTGGTTCAAGAACGAGCTCATAGTCCGCAAATTTGTGGCCCGGAAGCTATCAGACGGTGCTTGGAGTGTCAAATGATGGCTTTTTGATTTTAGGAGGGCCCAACTGTGCCTGAGCCACGATGCGCAAGCCTTCGAGGGTGAGCAATGGATCTACAAGGGTGATCTCCGGCAGGTTGGCCGCAATGAGTCTAGCGTAACCACCGGTTGCCACGACGGGGAGGTATTCCACGTCGAGTTCCTTGCGGATTTGGTAGATCAACTCTTTGATGAGTCCACGGTATCCATGAACCGCCCCTGCCAACATCGCTTGGCGGGTGCTGCGGCCGATGGTGCCTTTGGGTTCCCGGATCTTGATGCGAGGGAGCAGGGCGGTTTTCTCGTGGAGATAATCGGTCATACAGGAAAGACCTGGAGCGATGATGCCTCCCACATAATCTCCGGCGGGGTCCACGACATCAAAAGTGACGGCGGTCCCGAAATCGACGACCAACGCCGGGGCGCCGAAGCGGCATTTCACGGCGACGGCATTGGCGAGGCGGTCGGGGCCAATCGTCTCGGGACGGCGATATCGCACACCCACACCGACGAGATTGCGAAACGTGAGTTCGACCCCTTGGATTCCCAAGGATCGAGCGGACCAGATGGAAATCAAACGGGTTGCTTCCGGCACGACACTGCACCAAGCGACGCCAGTGATCGGGTGAGATCCCTTGAACGCGGCCGTTTGTTGTTGAGCGAGTCCGCTCGCCCAGTTCGAAGTTTTGATGTCATGATGGCGCACCACTCGTTTCGAGTTGGCCAACCCGAGGTGTGTGTGCGTGTTGCCGACATCTAGCAGGAGGATCATGATGGGGATGCAGTGGGAACCGGGTATCGGAGTTGTTTGGGTATGAATTGAAACAGGCTCTTTTGAGGTGTTGCGCGGAACATTCTACTCGCCCTGGAGCGGCGGTTGTCCAGGGCAAATCTTCGCAAGGTTCTGGCCATAAAGTCTTCCCAAGTCACTCACCAGATCCACGAAGGAGAGGGCTCGTTCCTCGTCAAGCCTCTCTCATCCAGGCCGTTGCAAAAACTTCACACCGGCCCACTGTGGTTTGAAAGTTTAGGGCTCATTCTTCCGCATTGTGACGTCGCCTCCTATGATGCGCTCAAGATGTCCGTGCTGGGTTCGAACGAGCAGTGCGCCGTCCTGATCGAGATTTTCAGCGCGGCCCTTGATGGTGCGATCTCCGACCTGGATTTGAACGTCCCGGTTGAGAGTGCAAGAAATGTTTTCCCACTCCTCGGCGACATCAAAGAAGCATCCTTCTGTGACCCGCTTGTAATCGTGATTCAATTGTCGCAAGACCTCGGCGGCGAATTCAGGTCTATCGATGAGGCGCCCCGATTGGATTCGCAATGAGGACGCGGTGGAGCGTAATGTTTTTGGGAAATCTGACTCTGTCATGTTCACATTGATTCCGATTCCAAGGATGACGTGTTTCACATGATCGAGTTCCGCGGTCAGTTCGGTGAGCACTCCTGAGATCTTTTTCCCCGCAAGAAGCAGATCATTTGGCCATTTTATTTCCGGGTTAAGGTGGGTGGTGTTACGAACGGCTCTGGCGAGAGCGATGGCGCTGGCGATGGTGAGTTTCGTAACGGCCTGCGGAGCCAATTTAGGGCGGAGCAGGATGGAGAACCAGAGCCCTTTGCCCGCGGGGGATACCCATTCCCGACCAAGTCGGCCGCGGCCAAGGCTTTGTGACTCCGCGAATACCACGGCGCCTTCAGCGACGCCGTCCCTGGCAAGTTTTTCGACGATGTCATTCGTGGAGGTCGTGTTTTGGAAGACTCGAATGTCGCGCCCAATGATTTGAGACTCGTCCAGACGGGAGAGGAGATCGTCGGCATGGAGCAAGTCCGGGGAAGCTCGAAGGGTGTAGCCGCGATGTGGGCTCGCCTCGATGTCGTAGCCCAGGGCGCGTAATTCTTCAATGCGGGCCCAGATGGCTGCCCGGCTGATATTCAGACGCTGCGAAAGGTCAGCGCCGGACACGGAGCCCGTTTCGTTCGTCCGGAGGGATCGGAGAATTTCGGCATCAATCGTCATGGGGCCTCAATTGCGGAAGTCCAGGGCGATGTCAACCGCGGGTGCGGAATGCGTCAACGCGCCTACGGAGATAAAGTCGACGCCGGTTTCCGCGATCGCCCTGATTGTATCCATCCGGACGCCGCCGCTTGCTTCCGTCAGGGCTCGACCCCGGGCAAGAGCGACGGCTTCTCGAAGATCCTCGAGCGACATGTTATCGAGCAGCACGATGTCAGCGCCGGCTTCGACGGCCTGTCGGACCTGGGCGAGAGAGTCGGCTTCAACCTCGACCTTGAGCCGAGGGAACCGAGCGCGAGATCGTCTGACAGCAGCGTCGATGGCATTGGGTTTTTCATTTCGCAGGGCCACGAGATGGTTGTCCTTGATGAGAATTTGGTCGTAGAGCCCCATTCGATGATTGGTCGCGCCTCCGCAAGCCGTGGCGTGTTTTTCGAGCAGACGCCATCCGGGAGTGGTTTTGCGGGTGTCGAGAAGTCGGGTTTTCAATCCTTCGATCGCACGGCAGAATTCGGCGGTCTTGGTGGCGACGCCCGAGAGGTGCTGCGCGAAGTTGAGCGCGGTGCGTTCAGCGGTGAGGAGGGCCCGGGCGGGTCCGTGAACTGTCATGAGGATGCCTCGGGAGGAAATCCATTGGCCATCTTGGGCGATTTGAGTCACTCGGAGGTCGGGGCAGGATCGGAGGAACGTGGCTCGGGCGATATCGAGTCCGCAAGCCATGAGCGGCTCGCGTGCGATCATGTCAGCTGTGGCAAGAACTGAATCAGGGACCGTGGCGATGGAGGTCGCATCTCCATCGCCGATGTCTTCCTGAAGAGCCTGTTCAACCCGCTCCAGGATCAAACTTTCTGGAATCACGGACATGGTCGCAGAGTGGGGCAATGGATTGGAGGAGCAAAGAAAAATCAGGGCTGTGAATGAAAGTCTGCACTTGCAAGGGCTGGGCCTGTTCCTAGTGTACGCCCTCAATTAGGGAAGAAGGGAAGACTGGTAACATGGCTCGAAACGACAACGGCGGCAATTCAGCGCAGCATGGGTTTAGCGATGTTGTGGGGATCATTTTTCTGAGCGCGTCGGTGCTGATGCTCGTGGCTTTGTTTTCTTACGACCGTAACGATGTGCTCTTCAACAAAGACCCCGCGAACCAGTTCAGCAACAACTGGATTGGGCCTATCGGGGCGAATCTGGCTTTCGGGCTCTTATTTGCGTTGGGCGGAGCGGCGTTTTTACTACCAGTCCTGTGTCTTGGACTGGGTTTGTCTTGCTGGGTCGGCGCGCTGTCGTATTTGAGGAAGAGGTGGCCATGGCTCGTGATCTTTTTATTCACCTGCGCTTGTGTGCTTGATTTGAACTCGCCGCGATTATCGGCAGTGGCCGCAATTTTGGATTCGGGGAGCGCTGGCGGGTTTGCCGGGTATGCGTTGAACAAGTATGTGTTTCGGCACTTCGGCACGGTCGGTTCATCGATTCTATTTGCCACGTTGTATGCGGTGAGCGTTTTGTTTCTCACCAATTTCCAGCTCAAGGATTGGATCCTTCGATTCCGGATGCCCCAGTTTGGCAACCGCCCATTTTCCGCGGGAGACCCAGAAAGCACCGTAGTGTCGGTCCAGCGCGAGGAGGTGTTGGAGAAGAAGGTGAAGGGTCTGGCGAAGGAAGCGAAACGGTTGGAGGAGGAGGTCTTGAAATCGGGTTTGGGCGCCGATCTGCAGCCTGTGCCAGAACCGAAGGTCCGCGATTTGAGCGTGCCGCAAGCGCGAGCCGACGGGGGCGTGGTGAAGCTGCCTCAGAAACCCATGGATCAACCCGCCGGGCAGCCGAAGATTTTCATCGCAGGCTCGGGCGAAACTCCCCCGTCGAGCAACGACATCGCTGCTGCGGTTGGTGTCCAGCCTGTTGGATCCGTTGCCGGGGTGAAGCCCACGCCGGGCCAGGAGGGTGACGACTGGATCCCCGCCGCCGTGACCGATCTCAAGCCGAAGTCGAATCCCTCGCCGTCACCGGTCCCGAAATTGCGCGGCAATGCGCCCAAGAAAATCAAGCCCATCACGGTGGCTTCAACCCCGTTGATCGGGAACTACAAATTTCCCGGATTGAACATGCTCAACATGCCAGACATGAGCGTGAAACCGACGGAGTCGAAAGAGGAGTTGATGTCGAACGCCCGGCTGATGCAGAACACGTTGTCGCAATTCGACATTGAAGTCGCGCTTGGGGACATCACGAAAGGGCCGACTATCACGCGCTATGAGCTGCATCCGGCTCCTGGGGTGCGTCTGGAGAAAATAGCGGCGCTAGGCAACAACATTGCGGCGGCGTTGAAAGCGGAACGGATCAACATTTTAGCGCCAGTACCGGGGAAAAGTTCTGTGGGTGTCGAGGTTCCCAACGCCATCAAGACCAAGGTGATCATGCGGGACTTGCTGGAATCTGAGGAATGGATCCACACGAAGGCGCGGATCCCCTTGGCGTTGGGAAAGGATGTGTATGGCCTGCCGATCATTGCTGATCTTGCCGAGATGCCCCATCTCCTGATCGCGGGCAGCACCGGATCGGGCAAGTCGGTGTGCATCAATTCCATTATCGCCTCGCTACTGGTTCGATTTTCGCCGGACCAACTTCGTTTTGTGATGATTGATCCCAAGGTCGTTGAATTGCAGCAGTACAACGGGCTGCCCCACCTAGTGGTTCCTGTGGTGAACGATCCCAAGAAAGTGATCCTGGCGTTGCGTTGGGTGGTGAACGAGATGGAGAAGCGGTACCAGATCTTCGCGAAAGTCTCCGTGCGCAACATCAAGTCGTTCAACGAACGGCCCAAGGACAAACCCCTGGCCAAGTCGGAGCCCGAGCTTCCCCTGGTTGTGAAGAAGGAGAGGGTTGAGGCGGGCAGTGATGGGTTCGCGGTGGAATTGGACGAGGAAATTGTGGTGCCGCGAGAGGAAGATATCGTGATTCCAGAGAAGCTGAGCTACATCGTGGTGATCATCGATGAGCTAGCAGACCTGATGCTTGTGGCGCCGGCAGATGTGGAGATGGCAATCGCGCGCATCACACAAATGGCGCGCGCGGCGGGGATTCATTGCATCGTCGCGACGCAGCGTCCCAGCGTGGATGTGATCACGGGGGTGATCAAGGCAAACATCCCTGCACGAATCGCGTTTCAAGTCGCCGCCAAGGTCGATTCGCGCACGATTCTGGATGCGATGGGAGCGGACAAGTTATTGGGCAAGGGCGACATGTTGTATCTCCCTCCCGGTTCAGCACGGTTGATCCGTGCCCAAGGGGTGCTGATCACTGACCATGAGATTCAGCAGATCGTGGATTTCATCAAAGAGCAAGGCAAGCCGAGTTACGAGGTGGAGATCCACCAGCAATTGCAGAAGCCTGGAGCGGCCTTGGAGACTGAGGGGCAAGGTTCGGATGAGGACGAGAGTCTGATTGAGCAATGCATCGAGGTGATTAGAAGTGAGCAGAAGGCGAGCGTCTCGTTGTTGCAGCGACGCCTGCGCCTAGGCTACACCCGGGCCGCACGGATCATGGACGAGCTCGAGGATCGGGGAATTGTAGGGCCGAGCAAAGGTGCCGAGCCCAGGGACATTTTGATCGATTTGGACGGTGGCGGGGCCGATGGAGGCTGATGTGGGAGGGCGCGCTTGGCGACAACGTTATTTCTTGAGCTGCGGGACGGGGAGGATTTCGGCCTGTTTTGAGGGCGAAGGCTGGTAAACTCCCGGTGTCAGGTCCGCGAGTGGATCCTTCGATCGATAGTCCATCCATGCACGGGTGCCGAAAATGAGACCAAGCAGGAGCCCGCCGC
>CANLCA010000033.1 GCA_947487925.1 Verrucomicrobiales bacterium
CGAGAACAAAGGGGGTCTTGTGCAGAATGGGCAAACGCGCCGACATGTGTTCAAGACATATAGATTTTCTATACAACAATTGCAAGAGAAAAACCGCCCTCTTGTTCACTTTTTCTGGAGTTTCAAGAAATTAGGCGAGGATCAGGGGTTTTGGCCACCTCTTCTGATTATCCCCCTCTTCTGACCCTTCGTCATTATCATCGTGATCTTGATCGACATGCCAATCTGCGTCCACCTCAGGAAGATTACCATTACGATTCTGATTATGATTAAGAGGGGAGGGGGACGGAGAGCCCTTTCTAACCCGGCAGGCCCTCTTTGCAGGGCGCCTCTCCCCTTTGTTTTGGCGGCCGTTGGGCGACAGAGATGAAATGCGCCCTTCTCCGCGCTGTGAAAATCCGTTAGTTGATCAAACGGAACGTTGCGGCTAGGGTTTCTTAATCCAGACAAACGGGATTGGGTGAAGATTATGACGCGACAACAAGTATTGGACCTTTATTTTATGGAGGCGCGAAGCAAAGTGCTCGATCTGGCGGCCTTTTTGGATCGGGTCGATCGTGCCGAGGGGGAGGCAGATTTTCGTCTGCAGGCCTTAAAGGAAGGGATGAAAGGGTTGAACTCGCGTGTCGCGGATCGCGCCGAGAGTGTTCTTTTGGCTTTGAGCGATCAAAGTTTGGATCCCATTCCTGTGGCCACGACGAAAGCGGCGTGCGGCGCCAATCCACCCCGTCCGGCCTGACTTACTCTCTCCATTGGGCACGCCACTTTACGATTGATTCATGCGTTACATCGAACCACACGGGCACATGGTCAGCCGGGTTACGGATGACTACCAGGACATGATGAGCTGCGGTTGCCAAGCGGTTTGCGAGCCGGCCTTTTGGGCTGGCTTTGACCGAAGCTCGGCGGCCGGGTTCTACGACTACTTTTGCCAGCTAACGGAGCACGAGCCCAAGCGTGCGGCGCGGTTTGGTCTGCCTCACTACTGCTGGTTATGCATCAACCCGAAGGAATCTGAGGATGTGAAGCTGGCTTCTGAGGTCATCGATTTGATCCCTCAATTCCTGGATCGTCCGACCGTGCTTGGCATTGGCGAGATTGGGCTCAACAAGAACAGTCGCAACGAGCTCAAGGTTCTGGAGATGCATGTTGATCTGGCGGCCCGGCACGATCAGTTGATCCTGGTTCATACCCCGCATCTGGAGGACAAGCTAAAGGGCACCCGCCTGATTTTGGATGTTTTGAAAAACGATTCTCGAATCCAGCCTGGGCGGTGCGTTATTGATCACGTTGAGGAGCACACCGTGAAGCGGGTCCTGGACCAAGGATTCTGGGCGGGGATGACATTGTATCCAGAGTCCAAGTGCACGGCGGCGCGGGCGATCGATATACTGGAAGTCTACGGGAGCGAGCAGATTTGGATGAACAGCGCATGCGATTGGGGGGTGAGCGTGCCTTTGGCGGTCCCGAGGGCTGCGCTCGAGATGCGGAGGAGAGGCCATTCTGTCGAGTTTGTCGACCAGATGATCTATCAGAACCCAATTCGTTTCATGAGTCAGTCCCCGAAGTTCAAGAGCCCATGAAACTGGAGCACGGCCGACATTTGGCCTATTGCACAAACATCCACAAGGGGGAGACATGGGATGAGGTGTTTCAAGCGTTGAAAGTCCACACGTTGGCAGTACGTGACGGAGTGGACAGGGGAGGGCGCTTCGCCATTGGGTTGCGATTGAGCGCTGCTGCGGCGCGAGAACTGGCCGACAGGAAGCGCCTTGTGGAGTTCCAGCGATGGTTGGACGCGGAGAACTGCTATGTGTTCACGATCAACGGGTTTCCGTACGGCCAATTCCACGGAACACGGGTCAAGGAAAAGGTTTACGCGCCGGATTGGACATCAGACGATCGCGTGCTTTACACGAATCAACTTTTTGATCTGCTTTCGGAGATCCTGCCCGCTGGAGGCGGCATGGAAGGCAGCGTGAGCACGGTGCCCTGCTCTTTCAAGGAATTCATCCATCGGCCAGAACAGGTGGATGCCATGCGGCGCAACCTCTGGCGGTGCGTGGAGCATATTTCCGAGCTGAGCGAGAAGACCGGGAAACTGTTGCATTTGGGCCTCGAGCCTGAGCCGCTTTGCTACCTCGAGACCACGGCGGAGACCGTGGAGTTCTTCCGATGCCTGAAGAGCGACCGATCAGGCGATGACAGATTGTCGCGCCATTTGGGAGTGAACTACGACGCCTGCCATCTGGCGGTGGAGTATGAAGACGCTCGGGAAGGGCTTGCGCAACTGATGAGCGAGGGGATCTTGATTAGTAAACTGCATCTGAGTTCAGCTCTGAAGGCGACGCCGACTCAGCAGATTCGCTCGGCATTAGGTGCGTTTGTGGATCCGGTTTACTTGCATCAAGTGGTGGAGCGTCGGGTTGGGGTGCCACTGCGGCGGATCCGGGATTTGGATGTGGCCTTAAGGGAAGCTGGATCGGGGCCCTTTGCGTTGTCGGAAGAGAAAGCGTTGTCTACGGAATGGAGGATCCATTTCCACGTGCCGCTGCACTGTGCTCCTTCGACGTTATGGGGAACGACCTCCAATTATCTCCAGGATGTTTTCGGGATTTTGCAGGAGAACCCGGGCATTTGCAAACATTTGGAGATGGAAACCTACACCTGGGAGGTCATGCCAACGGAGATGAAACACCGTGACGTGGTGACGCAGTTGGTGGAGGAGTATGAATGGACTCTGAGTGAGCTGAAGCGGCGGGGAATGGCTTGATAGAAGAAGTGCAATCGCCGTTTGAGGGAACTTTCACGTTGACAGTTTGGTGTTAGAACGGTGTCATTCAAGGCCATCAACTCGTGCCCAAACGAAACTCTTTTGAGCTAAACACAGGTGTTCTGTGTCTTGGCACGGACTGACGGGTCACTTGCTGATGTGCTGAAGGTTGCGAACAACAACCTGCAATTTACCATGAGTCAAATAAATGTTGCCATCGTGGGGCTTGGCTTCGGGGCTGAGTTCATTCCTATCTATCAAAGGCATCCGCAGGCCAGGATGTACGCGATCTGCCAGCGGTCGAAGAAGAAACTGGATGTCATCGGAGACGCGTTCGAGATCGGTAAACGCTACGAGAATTACTCGGACCTGCTCAAGGATCCCGAGGTCCACGCAGTGCATATCAACACGCCGATTCCCGACCATGCCGCCATGTCCATAGCCGCGTTGAAGGCGGGCAAACACGTGGCCTGCACGGTTCCCATGGCGACCTCGATAGAGGACTGCAAGAAGATCGTGGAGTTGCAGAAACGAACCGGCCTCAAGTACATGATGATGGAGACGGTGGTTTACGCTCGTGAGTTTCTGTACATCAAGGAGCTTTATCAGAAGGGATTGTTAGGCAAGGTCCAGTTCCTCCAGGCCAGTCATCAGCAGGACATGGATGGCTGGCCGAACTATTGGCCTGGGCTGCCCCCCATGTGGTATGCGACTCATTGTGTCGGGCCTGTATGCGGGTTGACCAACGCGGTCGCGGACTATGTGTCGTGCTTTGGTTCTGGAACGATCCGGGAGGAATTGATTAAGCACTACAATTCCCCTTTTGCCGTGGAAACCACGCATATCAAGTTCAAAGACTCTGACCTGAGCGCTCGAATTCACCGGTCCTTGTTTGACGTCGCCCGGCAATATCGGGAGAGCATTGACGTGTATGGTTCGAAGGCCTCGGTGGAGTGGCCCCTCATCGAGCATGAGCCGCTGGTGCTGCACCGCGCGAAGCGCCCTGAGGCGAAGATACCCACGAGGGTGAACGCGCCTGATTATGCGAAGCTCCTGCCCAAGAGCATCCGCCCTTTCACGACGAAGGGGGTTTATGACCTGGGCAAAAAGACCCATCTAAGCTTCACGCAGGGTGCGGGGCATGGCGGCTCCCATCCCCATTTGGTGCATGAATTCCTGACGGCGCTGACCGAAAATCGCGATCCATTTCCGAACGCGAAACAATCGGCCAACTGGACTTGTGTGGGGCTTTGCGCGCACGAATCCGCGCTGCGCGGTGGCAAGATCGTCAAGCTGCCGTCCTTTACGGTTTGAACAAACTAACAGAAAGAAAACAACCACTATGAGTAACGGAAACGGAAATGGTGTTGCGCCAAACGCGAACCGGTTGCTTTGGGCCGGATTCATGGCCATCTTGGCAGCAGGCGTAGGGTTTGGCGTGCGTGGAGGGATCCTAAACGATTGGGCCACGCAGTATGGGTTCACTCAAACCCAGGTTGGCGAAGTCACCGGCTTCGGACTCGTAGGGTTCGGCGTGGTCATTCTTTTGGGGGCTTTGCTGGCCGACACCATCGGGTATGGCCGGCTGATGGTGGCGGCCTTTCTCTGTCATTTTGCCGGGGCGGCGCTTTGTTTGGCCGCGACTCCGGCGTACAATTCAGGGGCTGGCCAGAACCAGGCGGCGGCTTATGAGTTGCTGAAATGGGGCCAGATTTTCTTCTCCGTAGGCAACGGATTGGCCGAGGCGGTTGTGAACCCGCTCGTGGCCACTTGCTTCCCGCTGAACAGAACACACTACTTAAACATCCTGCACGCGGGCTGGCCCGCCGGCTTGGTTCTCGGGAGCCTGGCTTCCACGTTCATGGTTGGAAAAACCCGTTGGGAACTGCAATGGGCCTTGTTCCTGATCCCGACCCTGGTGTACGGGGCAATGTGCTTGGGTCAGAAGTTTCCGAAGTCCGAAGCGAGCCAAAAGGGGGTGGGGATGGGCACCATGCTAGCGGAGTTCGCGGCACCCGTGCTTTTGGTGCTGCTCTTGATCCACGCGATGGTGGGATATGTGGAGCTCGGCACGGATTCGTGGATCAGCCAGATCACCGGCAAGATCATGGATTCGCCGCAAAAGGGCTTGCTGCTCTTTGTGTATACATCCGCGCTGATGTTTGCCCTGAGATTTGTGGCGGGTCCCATCGTGCATAAGATCTCGCCATTGGGGCTGCTTTTCGCGAGCGCCTTGTTGGGTTGCATCGGATTGCAGCTCCTGAGCGCGGCTCAAGGTGTTACCATGTGTGTTGTCGCGGCGACCGTTTACGCCCTTGGAAAAACCTTCCTCTGGCCCACGATGCTAGGCGTTGTTTCGGATCGCTTTCCGAAGGGGGGTGCGATCACCATCGGCGCCATCGGGGGCGTCGGCATGTTGTCCGCAGGATTGTTGGGCGGCCCTGGTTTGGGATACAAGCAGGATAAATTTGCTTCCGAGTTTCTCCAGCAGAAAAACCCTGCTGTTTTCGACACTTATAAGGCGGACAAACAGAGCTCTTTCTTGATGTTCAAACCAATTACGGGTTTGGATGGAGCCAAAAAGGGCGCGGTGCTGGATGTGGCGGATGAGAAGTTGACTCCGGCCCAGAAGCTGGAGAAACCGCTCTTGGTGGAGGCCAATCTCCACGGCGGACGCGAGGCGTTGAGACTCACCTCCTTTGTGCCGGCGGCCATGGCTTTGCTCTACCTGGTGCTCATCCTGTATTTCAAGTCCAAGGGTGGCTACAAGACTGTGCACATCGAAGGATCAGGCGCCACGGCCAAAGAGGTCGATTAACGACCTCTGATCAAGTTGGTTTTCTTCTCACAGGCGGCTCGCGGAATGCGGGCCGCCTTTTTTTTGATCTGCCCAGGCCGGGTGAAGCGTCGGGCTTCAGGGTGCCAGAGGGTGAGTGTCTTCGATGAATGGCGAGCTATTTTTACGGAGAATCAGTGGTGCCTCTTCTGTTTTTCCCAACTTTCTTGGCGCTCGGCTCATCGACGGGAGAAAATCAGTTTGCTGTTCAAAGCCATTTTGTGGATTCATTGGACCATGTCTTGTTTTCTTCGAGGAATCCTTTCCCGGGTTTTACTTGTTCTCTGGGTGTGGTTATGGCCATGCCTCGGATTGGGGCTGGCGGCTGTCGCAGCGGATGACACGGGCCGTTGGTGGAAGGGCAACTTGCATGCTCATTCGCTGTGGAGCGATGGGGATGATTACCCCGAGATGATCGCCGATTGGTACCGGGAGCGGGGCTACCATTTTTTGGCGATCTCGGATCACAACAACATCCAATCTGGGGAACGATGGCACTCTGTGACGAATAGGCCAACGGGCCCGATGGCACTCGAACGTTATGTGCGGCGATTCGGTTCTCGTTGGGTTTGGAGAAGGACAAGGGGCGGTATCGACGAGGTGCGGCTTCGATCCTTCTCAGAGTATCGGCCCCTCTTCGAAAAGGCGGGACGTTTTCTGTTGATCCCCGCTGAAGAGATCACGGCGCGCCATCTCGTTTTTCCTGTTCACATCAACGCCATCAATCTTCGAGGAGTCATCGAACCCCTGACAGGCGACAGTGTGCTTGAGGTGATGCGTCGGAATGTCGATGCGGTGTTGGAACAACGTGCCCGGACCCATCAACCCATGTTTCCTCACTTAAACCACCCAAACTTTGGATGGGGAGTGACAGCAGAAGATTTGGCCAGAGTGGGTGGGGAGCGTTTTTTTGAAGTTTACAATGGGCACCCTGCAGTGCGAAACGAGGGAGACGCCAACCATCCGGGAACTGAACGCATTTGGGATATCGTGCTGACACGAAGGCTCGCGGAACTGGGACTTCCCCCTCTGTTTGGAACCGCGACAGATGACTCACACAACTATCACACCAACAGCTCTTCGCTCAGCAATTCGGGTCGAGGCTGGGTGATGGTTCGCTCCAGACTTTTGACGGCTGAATCCCTCATCCGTTCGATGGAGCTTGGGGAATTTTACGCCACCACAGGGGTTCGACTGACCCGACTTCAACAATCGCGAGAAGGGATAGAACTGCGGATCCAGGCGGAGCCAGGGGTGTCCTACCAAACGCACTTTGTGGGCACTCTACGGGGCTACGATACAAACAGCGAGCCTGTGCTGGACAAGGTCGGAAACATGTTGCCTATCACGAGGCGTTATTCTTCGGATATCGGTCGAGTTCTTGCCGTGGTGGATGGCGTCTCCGCGTCCTATCGGCTCGGAGGCCAGGAGGTGTATGTGCGGGCCAGGGTGATTAGCACGAAACCTAAGGCGAATGGTATTGAAACCAATGAAGTGGAGCGGGCTTGGACCCAGCCAGTATCTCCGGTTCGACGGTGAGCATGAGGCCGTCATGAGGGATTCAGGCGGCTTTGAGAGGCAACGTTTCAGTCTGGCATCAGGATCAAAAAGGGACCTCCAGGAGTCAGGAGCAATGGATCAGTCAGTCCATTTCTCTTCAGCTTTCAAACTTAAAACCGCCATTGCCCAGAACGAAGTTTCGTGAGGTCTTTGCGCTAAAAGTGAACCCGAATCATTCATCCTATCCATTAGGCTAGGCCTCGTTCTTCTTTATGTGTTTATCATCCTGACCTTCGCGAACCTTCACCATGTTCCACGGCAGGTTTAGAGTTTAATGGTGAGTGAATCTTAGCGAGATTTAGCGCCTGATTCGATCGCCTGGAGATACTGGGCTGCGGTCTTATGGTTGGGATCCAGCCGGAGAGTCTCCCTGAATTCTGCCCCGGCCTCTCCGAGGCGGCCCTGTTTGGCCATCGCCACACCGAGGTTGAAGTGGCCTGAGGCGTAATTAGGGCGTAGCCGGGTGACTTCCGCGAATTCCACCATCGCCTCAGGGAAACGGTTCCCCGCGGCTAATTCGAGGCCCAGGAGATAACGCGCCTCCCAGTAGCGGGGCCGAAGCCGGATGGCTTCCCGAAGGCTCACCATCGCATCACCAGGGCGCTTTAGCAGCACGAACGCGTTGGCCTTCTGGACATGCACACGAGCATCGTCCGGGCGGCTTGCAAGTGCCTTTTCAAAATCGACGAGGGCAGCCTCTGGCTTTCCTTGTTTCAGAAGGAGCTGGCCGAGCTCGACCCGGGCTTCCACAAGGTCCTGACGCAAATCGAGAGCTTTGAGCAAGTGATCAGTGGCTTCGGGGTATTTAGCCTGTTGCCCCAGCAACCGTCCAAGGTGGAAGAAGGCGGCGTGGTGGTGAGTCAGGACCAGGCTGACTCGGCGCCATTGCGCGAGGGCTTCATCCAGGTCGCCTGATGCCTCCAAGAATTCAGCAAAGTTCTCTGAAAGCTTGGGGTCGAGAGGGCTTTTAGCCAGAGATTCTTCGTACATCGCCCGTGTTTCGAGAAAAACTCTCGGATGCATGCGCGTGCGGTTTTCGGCGATCTTGTCCACGAGTGCTTGGGTGCGTTGGAGGTGGTTGATCTGGTTGGTGAAGGGTGCCTCGGAGAGGCGTTGGAGCATCGCTTCGTAAGCGCCGTTCCGATTCCAATCGCTTAAGCCGAGCCGACCCTCGCAGAGTTCGGCGGTGGCCCAATCGCCTTGCCGCTTCTGCAGGATTGCAGAGGGGAGCAAGCCTTCCATTTGTTGGGCGAACAGCCTCGCGAGTTGGTAGTTTCCCTCGAACGTCAAGTGGACATGATCGTGGAAGAACTCTTTTCCGGGGATTCCATGAGGACTCAGGCTCGCGAGGTTTAAAGCCGCATCGGCGAGCTGTGCGCCTTGGCTGGCGAACTGTTTGGCGACATCGCGGATCAGGGAATTGAGAGGCGAATCGGTACGAAATGGCAAACCATCGGCGTCACGGGCGTGTTCAAAGTGTGCTCGCGCCTCGGCATAGTTTGTCAGTTGCTCCGCACACCGGGCCGCGCGGAACTGCAACTCCGCGAATTCAGGGTCGATCCGACGCGCTTGTTCGAAAGTCTGGCTCGCCTCGAGAAACTGCTGAGCTGACTCGAGTTGCACGCCGCGTGCGTAGAGCTTCGTCCAGTTCTCTCGATCGGCCTGGCTTCCTCCGCTCCGGTGAACGGAAGCAAAAGGAGCACTGTCCCGAAGATTGGAGGCGACGGTCGACAGGAGGGGGGTTGCGCCCGCGCTGACGGCGGTTTTCACGATATCCTCGAGATTCCGCCGGAAGTTGCTATAAACAGTTCGCTTAATGGGGTCGTCCGGGGGGAGTTGATGTTCCATGAACATCTTCATTCCCTCCCACGCCTGGGAAGGTCCGGCACCGCGTGTTGTTAGAGCAAGAAGGTTTTGGAGAAGCTGCCCGACACGGGTTGTGCGAAGCGCGAGCGTGGCCCGCACGGTGCCGAGCGCTCGGGCGGTTGTTCCGAGCACGGGGCTGGCACCGAACGGGCCCTCCATCTCGTTGTTGCCCATATAGAGAATCCAGAGGTCACCCTGATATTTTGCGCATTCTCGCGCGATCGGCAGGATGGCGTGGGAGTTGATAGCCGTCATGGCGACGCAGATGACCTCGAATTCCGTCCCTGGGAATCGCTCCCTGAGCAACACTTCCAGATAGCGTCCGACACCGTAGGCGGGCTTGGGATCACCCAACGCGGCAGATTCACCGAAGAGAAACACGCGATAGGTGCCCGGGGGTTTTTCAGCGCTCACGATCAATGGGCTGGGGCTCCTGGCCATTGATTGGGGGAAAAAGCGCCATCCGAACTTCGCATTTTCGATCAGGACACGTTTTCCGTCCTGCTGCCGCTGGAGAAAAAAGGAAGTGGCATGCCCATAGCCGGCTAAACGGAGGCATAATTCGAGTGAGCTTACCAGCAGAACCGGGACCAAAAGAACCGCCATAAAACGAAAGAGCCAGCGACGTTTCGGTGGCAGTTCCGAGCGGTCCACGCTTTTGGCGGAATCAACGCTGGCTTCTTGATCTTCCGTGATCCGTTGCTTTTTGGTCCGGTTGCTCCTGAGTTTCATTCAATCGATCAACCGTAGGTAACGCCCCATCCAGTAAGGCAGAAGGAACTCGTCTCCAGCAAACTCGGTGGTTCCACCGTCGCCGCCATCCAACACGAAGGGGTGTCCGTTCCATCGGGAGATAGGTCGTTCACAAGGCGCCAGGTAATCCATCATTTGCCGGCCGCGAAAGTTCCCCGCCAGTCTTGTGATGTCGCTTCGCCCGGAATTCTCCACCCTCCAGGATACCAGGTCGAGGGGAAATCGGCGCAGGGTCCAGAGTGCCTTGTCGGCTCCCCAATCCTTGATCAATTTCCCGGTGGACGCATAGACGAAATTCCAAATGGGACAATGTTCTTCCCTCTCAATTTCAAAGTGATCCTTGATGGCTTCGGCGTAGCGGGCCTTGAGATCTTCATCGAAGGCGGTCCTGTGCAGCACCCAGTAAGTGATGAAAGCCAGGAGGTCATCTGAATGATTCCATTCGTCACCCATGTTGTTCCCTTCATGGACGAATCCGGGGGTCGGCGCGATGTTTCTCATGGAGCTCAGGATGTTTTGGAGGTAGCCGTGCTTGTCAAAGAGGTCTCCGGCTTTCTCCCGGTACAGTTCTTTACCGGTGATTTTGAAAGCGAGTTGGAGGCTGGCGATGATCTCGGCACTGTTGAGCCTTCTATCGAAGATGGTGTTCGGGTAATGGTTGACGTACTCTGGGTTCCAACGCCCCCAGAGCGTGGGCTTTCCATCGCGATCCACGAGCGTGAGATTGTTGCGAAGGATGTGGGTCATGATTTTGTCGAAGAAAACCGCAACGCGCTGGCGTTCCTGCGGGGTGCGGACCACGCATTCAACCATCACAGCACAGCCGAAAGTATGGGCGGCAATCTCGTCGCTGCTGGTGGTGCCTTTCCATTCCCAAAGCCCGTCTTTGGATGGGGGCCAACGGTCTGGGTCCGAGAATTTAAACCCCGCTCGCTCGAAGGTTCGAGATGGAAACCCGCCCAGGCCGTTGATGCTTTCAAGCCGCTCCAGCGCCCCGAAAGTTTCCCAGGCGTTGGATCGCGCCTGGTTGTCTCCGTTCGCGGCGAAATGGAAAGCCTGGCTGGCCATATAGTAATTGCTCCAGGAACCATCGTTGTCGGTGTCGATCATCTCTGCCGAGGCCGGATCGCCCGGGGTGGAGAGCCGCAGTTCCGAACAGAAACCATATCGGATGTGGCGTTGGCGGATCTTGGCTTCGTAAAACGCGGCCTTCTGGGCGAGGGTCATGGGACGGTATTGGATGCGGTCCACACCCTTTCGTGTCAGGACGAAGACGTCGCTTGCCGGACCGGGCTGGATGCCGATGACATGGTCATCGGAGAGCCAACGTCTGGAGGCGTAGTAGCTATTGGTGCCCTCGCGGCTCTGAAACAAAACTCCTTTGGTCGTGCCCGCCCACAGTCCTGTCGGGGTTGGGAGCAGGCATGTGATGTGTTGGGCCGGTAGATTGGTCTGGAGCGGAAATGTGGAGCGGCCTGTCCGGGCCTCGATTCCCAGGAACCCGTCCTTGGTTCCCACGATTACCTGCTCACCTCGGAAGGCGAGGGCCGTGAGGTCTCTTCCGGTGAAAAGGGGAATGACCCGGGAAGCGGTCACTCGGAAGACCGTGTCTTGCATGACAAAAAAGAACTCATTTCGATGCGTGTAAAGCGGACCTATCAGAGTGCCAGTGGGGGATTCCAGATCATGCAGTTTACCGTTTCTGAAAATCCCCATGCCACCGCCGCCGGCCAGAAACACG
>CANLCA010000034.1 GCA_947487925.1 Verrucomicrobiales bacterium
GCATCTCGGTGGCTAAGAATGTTTTTGAGCACGGCGGGGTTGCCATAGAGAGATTTGATCCCGTGATTGTGCACCGCGATTCGGATGTCGTACTCACGAACCAGTTCCTCAAGTTGATCAAAAATCTTGAAATCAGGCGGTTCGACAATGATCAGCCGCATGCCCATCGTTTTTGCGGCCTCGAACAGCCTGCGATTCTCGCTTTTGTCGAGTGACGTTTTGGCGACGCCGAAGGTGTAGGCCACCAAACCGTTCTGGTCGAGCACGGCCTTCTTGCGCAGATTTTCTTCGGGGCTTGAGGACGGATCGAACTGCACGCTGAGTTGGAGCGTCTTGATGCCGTGCTTGACGGCGAAGGCAACCGCTTCGTCGAATTTCATATTGCGCAGGCTCCAAGTCTGGATTCCCAGTTCGACCTGATCCGCGCCGCGGGCAGCCGTGCTCATCCCGGCCAGCGCCGCTCCAGCAACGGCGAGCACGACGATCCTCGATAGGGACTTGAAAGTATTCATGGTGTGGGATCAGTAAGCGATTTTTCCGCCGTGACGTCAACTGTGAGTCCACGAGGATGTGACAATTCTCATCTTGGTCGAGGGGTAGCAGGTTCGGCGGGAGGCGAGGGCAGTTTGCATTTCAAGAGAACGGCCACCCCAGCGAAGCCCAACGCGGTACCCAGGCTCGCGGGAATCGAGGCTCCAAATCTGGACCTCCCCGTAATCGGATGGAGCGCCGCCCGCAACGGCCAACTCGGCGCCATCTGGAGAAAACGCGAGCGCTTCGATGCGCGGCGAATCACCCAAAAGGCGGGCCAAAATTCCGGCGCCGTTGCCTTGGTGGAGCACCACTTCATGCCAACCCGCCACCGCGAGAATCTTGCCGTCGGGCGACCAGGCCAACGCGGCGATCGCAGGCAGCGCACGATACTCGGGAGGTGAGCTCAAGCGGTGAACGATGCCCCCTTCGGGTGTGTCGTCGAGCGCCCCCTCCGCAATCCAGCGGGTCACCAGCGCCACTTCGGAGGGGGTTAGAGGATCGCCCTCCTCGGGCATGGCGGGTTCGGTCCCGGAGATTTCTTCAATCAGCCGGCTGCCCTTGGGGTCGCGAGGCCGGATGTCGGGTCCGTGCTTGCCGCCCTTCAAGGCTGCCGCATGAGTTGTGAGGTCGAGCCCCCCTTTGGCTTTCATGGACTGATGGCAACCGGTGCAGGAACGTCGGAACAAGGGTCTGATTTCCTTGACAAAACTGACCCTGCCGCCCTCTCCGCGCACAGACGTTGCGCAAAACGACAAGACGAATGCGACTTCACAAACAAACAGGAAACGGCGAATCCGCCAAAGGCGAGGCGATTGCAAAACCCCGCTTGCCGGAGCGCCGCAATCCTTGCGGCACGAGTCGTTCCCTTCCATTTCCACGCCGCAAAGATTTCGGTGCTCCAACGTTTGCAACCGCCTCAGAAGCTTTAAGCGCGGCCTCATCGTGATCGCCCGCAAAATCGAAAATCAATCCGCCCTTTCGTGCTTCAAACACGAGGCGCCACGCCAGCCCCGTGCGGCATTCGTAAAGATGTTTGCCCAGTTTTCGAATCGCCAGCCCCGTGTGGGCGTGGGGGTTGCCAAAACCATCCACCACAAGCTTCATGGTGGCGAAAACCTCCGCCTCCCGCCGCGCTTCCCTTACAATTTTTTTGAACCGCCCGGAAAGCTCAATGGAAATCATCTTTGCCGCCGGTAAACCGTGTTAATTCCCCACGCTTTCGCGCCGTTTTAAGTTCCGCGCCGATGCGTTTTTCCGCCGCAGCCATCTCCTCCGGCGTCAAACCGTATTCCTGAAGCGCGTAATCTGTGGAAACCACTTCCACCGGACGCAACGCCACGATCTTACCCTCAAACAGGAAGCCGATGTCTTCCCCTTCCGTCGCCTTTTTGAGCCAATACCCGAGCCGTCCGCGTCCCTCTGTGATGGTCAGAGTCTTCATTCGCTCCTTATAAAGAATGTCCAAAACCGTGCAAGGACGTTTTCAACGCCGCTCAGTGGATTCATGGAATAGGACTACGTGACTACGGCGCTCCGAACAAAACTGCTGGATCCGGCGAGCGGTTTCCTTCCGACGCTTGAATCAATATGCCAATCGCCGGAGGCCCACGACCCGATCGAAAGCCTGGTCGAGGCTGATGACTGGCTCGCGGTAGTAACGGCAGAACCCGGCAATCCAGTTGTCGTTTTCACCCAGGCGCTGGCCTCGCAGAATCAGCTCTCGGTCCACTTCAGCCGCCGTCTCGACAACGCCTCGATGCAGTGGGTAGATCCTCCACTTCTTGAAGTAATCCCACGCAGCGGTGGAATTGCGGAAAGCGACTGCGACTTCACCGATGCTGATGGCGGAAGTTCGAATGATCCCCGCCCGATGCCGCGCAAAAAACGCGCGCGCCTGGCAGTCCGCACCCGTCGCATTCTCCCGGAGGAAGTGAATCAGAAAAGTGGTGTCCGCGATCAGTTGCGTTCACCGGACCGTCTGGCCCGGCCTTCAGCAACGCGGTTGAGGACTTCCGTGTCAACGGGGGGAGGCGGTTCGTTTTCCATCAGGTCGAGCAACTCACCGCACGTGTCCGCGGGACGGTAGACGTGGCGCAAGATGACTTTGGTGAACGAGTCTCGACCGTTCTGCTTGAGTGACGCCAGGAGTTTGTAGGCGTCATCATCAATGGTAATCGTTTTGCTCACGCACGAACCATGCACGAATGCACCACGCCGATCAAGGCCTTCAGACACCCCGATTAACGCTGTGCTCGCCGATCATGACGATAAACTGCTGGCCATTGCCGGTGTCGTGGGCGTTTACCTCGGACTGATGGAGGACGGTCGGACCCCATGCCGGA
Organism: Verrucomicrobiales bacterium; assembly: GCA_947487925.1. Taxonomy (GTDB): domain Bacteria; phylum Verrucomicrobiota; class Verrucomicrobiia; order Limisphaerales; family F1-80-MAGS106; genus F1-80-MAGS106. Next base: position 2,877 of record CANLCA010000034.1, read on the forward strand.
AGGTCATGGTGGTTCGCAAATCCCCTGAACTGGAAAAGCGCATCCCTCGCGCCTCAGGAGGCCATTCGGTGGTGATGGAAGTGACCGGCCAAATCCGGCCTCTGAAATAGCGGGGAGCGGACGCTTCCAAAGGAAGGCCAAAGAGGACTCGAGGTGGGGCCAAAAATGTCCAAACCCCGGACATCGGCGGGACGCCGCTGCCACTGTGAATCATTTCGGCTTAGTGATGGGCCACCGGAGATCGGGCCGCCCAGTGACTGAGTCTTCGGAATATCTCGAAATTCTCCTGGCCTCTGAGAATCACGCCGCCCAGTCCTTTGTCCTCGAGGGCGAAATCGGCGAGCCAGCCGGAATCCGTCGCCAGGATCACGCGGCCTTTCCCGGGTTCCGCCACCGCCATCAACGCGCCGCTCTGATCGCGGTCGCCTTTCGGGGGTTTGATACTCAGATCGTTCATCACGAGGCCGCGCGGTTTGGCTGCGTGCCCCTGCTCCACCAGGACCAGATTTCCCGTGTAGTATCCCCAGTTCAATCCTCCGATCACAGGCGTCGTCTTCGGCACAGGCAGTAGCTTGGCGTCAGTGTAAAGATTTGTGAATTGCAGCCCGAAATTCTTGAGCAGCCGGTTCATGTCGACAACGTCCAGGTTGTGGTTCTCCTGATTCCCCATGACGATCAATGCACCCCCGTCGCGCACGAACTTTGTTAGTTCCTCGATATCGCGCTGGTCCATGTGATGCGGCGCCGGATTGTTTCCCACTGCTTTATCGCTGGGGTTGGCGACCAGCACCACGCTCACGCCGGCGAGCGTCTCGGAGTTTAAGGGTTTGTCATGCACGCGCACATCGAACTCTTTGCCGAGCCTGTCGAGAAGAGGTTTGAATGTGCCGTCCGGAAGATAGCGCGCCTCGCCTTTGGCGTTGAAGGCTCGGCTGTACAGGAAAATCGGTTTGCCATCGGCGGCGGAAGCAAGGTGGATTGCGATCAAGGGCAAGAGCAGGAGCAGGAGCAAGAACGGGGGCAAGGGCGAGGACAAGGTTCGGGATGAACGAAGCGAGTGGTGCACGAACCTTGTTTGCTCCATGTGGACAAGGTTGGCCAGCACTTTTTGCAGCCGTGCCTCCCGGAGCTCCCATCAAACCTTTCAAAGGTTGCAAAGTATGCTTGGCAAAACTGTTTTCCATGGAATACTAGGGTGCAAGTTCCCGATTGACGACGCCCATGCCATGAAGCTCCAAATCCCCCGACGCATCCTCCCGCTTCTCGCTGTCCTGTGCGCGGTGTTCCAGCGAGCCCAAGCTGCGGAGCCCGAGCCCACGAGCGCTTTGGCGTCGGTCAGTTTCTATAAACAAATCCGTCCCATTTTCCAGGCCAACTGCCAGGGATGCCATCAGCCGGCGAAACCGAAGGGGAGCTACGTGTTGACCGAATACGATCGGTTGTTGCTCCCCGGCGAAAGCAATGAAAAGCCCGTCATGCCAGGCAAACCCGAAGCCAGCCACCTGCTCAAACAAATCACACCCGTGAAGGGCGAAGCCGATATGCCGAAAGGCAAGCCGGCGTTGACGGATTACGAAATCGGGTTGGTGAAACAATGGATCGCCCAAGGGGCCACGGACGACACCCCAGCAAATGCCCGGCAACGTTATGACGCGGAGCATCCTCCGGTTTACACCCGCCCTCCGGTCATCACGGCGCTGGATTATTCCAAGGACGGCTCCCTCATCGCGGTGGCCGGGTTCCACGAGGTTCTGTTGCACAAGGCCGATGGCTCGGGCCTTGTCGGAAGGCTGGTCGGCCTGTCGGAACGCGTGCAATCCCTTCGATTTTCTCCCGACGGCAAACAACTCGCTGTCGCCGGAGGCCACCCCTCACGCGTCGGTGAAGTCCAGATTTGGGATGTCGAAAAACGCAAGCTTCTGGTCTCCGTGCCCGTTGGATTCGACACGGTCTACGGGGTGAGCTGGTCCCCCGACGGCAAACTGGTTTCGTTCGGGTGCCCGGACAAGACGGTCAGGGCCATCGAGGCGTCGACTGGAAAACAGGTGCTTCAACAGGGTTCGCACAACGACTGGGTGATCGACACCGTTTTTACAACGAACGGAGCGCACGTGGTTTCCGTGGGCCGCGACATGACGGCAAAACTCACGGAACTGGCCACCCAACGCTTTGTCGACAACATCACCTCCATCACACCAGGCGCCTTGCGCGGAGGCATCCAGGCGGTGGCGAGGCATCCTTCCAAGGATCAAATTCTCCTGGGAGGCTCGGATGGAATTCCGCAAATCTTCCATGTATTCCGGCAGACAGCCCGAAAGATCGGCGACAACGCGAACCTGCTCCGAAAGTTCCCCGACATGGAGGGTCGGCTGTTCAGTGTCGCCTACAGTGCTGACGGCGCCCGGATCGTTGCCGGCGCCAGCCTCGACGGCCATGGAGAGGTGCGGGTCTTTGAGGCGACCTTCGACGCAACCATCCCAACCAACATCCTCAAAGCTTACGAAAAAACTGCCAGCGATTACTCCACCGAAGAAAAGGCCGCCATCGAGAAATTTGTGACGTCCGAGGTCAAACAAACTTCCTCAACCAAGCTGGCGCAGAGCGCGGTTTACGCCGTGACTTTCAGCCCCGACGGGAAGCACGTAGCCGCGGGCGGCAGCGACGGCAGGGTCCGGCTGATCGATCCGCAAAACGGGGCTGTCGTCAAGGAGTTCGAGGTCGTGGACGTCCAGCGGAATGCCCAGAAACCGGCGGGCACCTCAGATCGATGGGCGCCTCCCCCGAAAACGGAGAGCGCTCAGGAAGCGTTGCCTCATTTCGGAAAACCGGAACGTCTCGAGCTACAGCCACGGAAGGTGGCCATCTCCAGCCGAAGCGAGCATGTCCAGCTCATCCTGACGGCTTATTATCCGGGAGGTGAAGCCGCGGATGTCACACGCTTCGCCAAATGGACGACGTTGGAAGGCGTGGGTGAAGTCAGCTCTGCAGGTCGATTCTCCGCGTTGAAATCCGGAACCGGCACCGTGAAGGCAACCTACGAATCCCTGGAAGCCGTCGGCCAGGTCGAAGTCACGGGGTTCAGGAAGGAATTCGATGCCGATTTCATTCATGACGTGACCCCGGTCCTCGCCAAACTGGGTTGCAGCGCGGGTACCTGCCACGGGGCAAAGGATGGGAAAAACGGGTTCAAGCTTTCTTTAAGGGGTTACGATCCCATTTTCGATGTGCGCGCCTTTGCCGACGATCTCGCGGCCCGGCGAATCAACCTGGCTTCGCCTGACGACAGCCAGATGTTGTTGAAAGCCACCGGAGCCGTCCCGCACGAAGGCGGGCAGCGCACTCAGTTCGACAGCGAATATTATTCGATCCTGCGACAGTGGATCGCCGACGGCGCAGTACTCAACCGCAATTCGCCTCGCGTTTCACGCATTGAAGTTTTTCCGAAGGATCCAGTGGTCCAGAGCACCGGCGCCCGGCAGCAAATGCGAATCGTCGCCACGTACAGCGATGGGAAAAGCCGCGATGTCACATCGGAATCATTCATCGAAACCGGAAACGGGGACGTGGCGTCGACAGACTCGACCGGCATGGTGACGGCGTTGCGCCGCGGCGAGGCGCCTATCCTGGCCCGCTTCGAAGGCGCGTATGCGGCCACGACGGTCACCGTGATGGGCGACCGGTCCGGCTTCGTGTGGACGGAGCAACCGGCGCACAACAAAATCGACGAGATCGTCGCCGCGAAATGGAAGCGGATGAAAATCCTGCCCAGTGGCCTGTGCTCGGATACGGACTTTGTCAGGCGCGTTTCGCTCGATTTGACGGGATTGCCTCCCACCGCTGAGGAAGTACGCGCATTTCTTGACGAACCCAAAGATTCGCGTGGCAAACGGGAGGGATTGATCGAACGCCTCATCGCCAGTCCTGCGTTCGTGGATCATTGGTCGAACAAATGGGCCGATCTACTGCAAGTGAACAGGAAGTTTCTGGGCGAGGAAGGCGCGCAAATATTCCGCGATTGGATCCGCAAGGAAATCGACGGCAACACGCCCTACGACCAATTCGTGAGAAAGATTCTCACGGCCAGCGGTTCGAACAAGGAAAACCCGGCCTCCTCCTACTTCAAGGTGTTGCGAGCTCCGGCGGAAACGATGGAAAACACCACGCACCTTTTTCTAGGCACGCGATTCAACTGCAACAAATGTCATGACCACCCGTTCGAACGTTGGACCCAGGATCAGTACTATCAAATGGCTGCCTTTTTCGCCCAGGTGGATCTGAAAAAGGATGATGCGAGCGGGGACCGCAAGATTGGCGGCACCGCCGTGGAAGGGGCCAAACCCCTCTATGAAATTGTGAGTGACAAGACCGAAGGAGACGTGAAGCACGATCGGACCGGGAAGGTCACTCCTCCCGATTTTCCTTTTCAAGCAAGCTTCGAACTCTCCAGCACCAATTCGACGCGCCGCCAGAAGCTCGCATCCTGGATGACCTCCCCTGGCAATCGGTATTTTGCGACGAGTTACGTCAATCGGATATGGGGCTACCTGCTGGGCGTGGGCTTGATCGAACCGCTGGATGATATTCGCGCGGGTAATCCGCCGAGCAATCCTGAACTTCTGGAATACCTCACGCGCGAGTTCGTGGAGCACGGCTTCAACACACGCCATTTGCTGCGCCTGATATGCCTATCCCGGACCTACCAGCTCACCGTCGGGTCCCATGAGTGGAACGTCGACGACAAGATCAACTATTCCCACGCGCTCCCGCGGCGGTTGCCCGCAGAGGTGCTGCTGGACTCGGTATTTCTGGCCACAGGCGGCACCCCGCAATTCCCCGGTATCAAGCGCGGCACACGCGCCGCCCAACTCTCGGATTCCGCAGTCGACCTCCCGAGCGGGTTCCTCGCCAACCTGGGACGTCCAGCCCGGGAGAGCGCCTGCGAATGCGAGCGCAGCAACGATATCCGCCTTGGCTCCGTCATGTCCCTCCTCAGCGGCCCCGCAGTTTCAACCGCGGTCCACGATCCCTCCAACGATCTCGCGCGCATCGTGAAAAACGAGAGCGACGACCGCAAAGTCGTGGAAGAGGTCTACCTGCGAATCCTCAATCGATTCCCTTCCACGAAAGAGACGGACAACGTGCTCGAAAACGCCAAGGAACTCGACAAAGAAAATGCGGACATGACCCACAGTCTCGCCAAGGCCGAGAGCGCCTGGATGATCGAGCGCACCATTCGCGAAAAGGCGCGCGTCGAGTCCATCGCCCGGACGGAAAAGGCGCTGGCCGCCCATCTCGCCGATCGTGCGCCCAAAATCGCCGCTGCCGAGCGCGCCAGGCTCGAAGCCATGGCTACTGCCGAACTGTCCGTCAAGGAGTTCGAACCAAGCTTTGCAACACGGACAGCCGAATGGGAACGCCAGGTGGCCCCCGATCGTTTCGAAACAATCTGGATGCCCATGGAGATCACCGAAGTTCGGGGAAGCGGCAGTGTCAGGCTGGAAAAACTCCCCGACGGTTCCATCCGGGCGACGGGAAGCAAAGGCGAACTGCCTGATTACGTCATCCAGACCACCACGGGACTGAGCCATATCACCGGCATAAAACTGGAAGTGCTCCCCGACCCGGATGTGCCTTCCTTTGGTCCCGGTTACAAAGACGGCAACTTTTTGCTGAGCGAGTTCTTGGTGGAATCCGCATCGAAATCTGAAACACCCAAATTCGCCAAGGCTGAAATCGCGGAAGGGATCGCGGACTACGTCGAAAAAGGCCTCGACCTCAAGCATTCCTTCGATGGAAAAGCCGAGCAGGGCCGCAAAGAAGGCTGGTCGATAGGGGGTGCCTCAGGCGAACCTCACTGGGCCGCGTTCGCGTTCAAAAAGCCCATCGTCGAAACCAACGCAACCCTTCTTCGAATAACCTTACAACATCGCTATGAAGCGCCCTACGAAATCGGGCGGTTCAAACTGTGGATTTCAACCAGCCCCAAAGCAGCGGCGGAAGGTCTGTCCGGCGACTTGGCCGAGGCCTTAAAAAATCCAATAGAAACCCGTTCGTCGTTGCTTCAGTCACGAATCCTGACCTACCGGCGCGATTATGACCCAGAGATGCGGAGCCGCGAACAGGCATTGTCCACGGCCAAGGTGCCATTGCCGGAGGATCTCATAGTTAAGGATCTCCAACTGGAACTCTCAAGGGCCGCGCGCCCCGTACTCACTGATCCAGCCCTGGTACAGCTACGTCAGGACATCCAAACTAGCGCCCGGCAACTCACGAATCGCAGGCTGACCTCGGTTCAGGACCTCGCCTGGGCGCTCATCAACACACCGTCGTTCTTATTTAATCGCTAACCATTCCGTGGGCTGAAGCTGAATCATTCAGCTCGCCATGACATCGCGCAACACCACTACGGACCAACTCAAACCTTCCCACCAATACCCCAAACCAGAACCTCCCACACGCTCCTCTTATGCTTCATATACCTGGCGATTTTTGCACGGATCTCTGCGACACGAACCTAAAGATGACGCGCCGCAATTTGCTCCGTGTTGGTGGGTCAAGCATTCTTGGCTTGTCTCTAGGTTCCTTGCTGAACCTCAGTGCGCGCGCCGCCGAGACTCCGTCCAAGGGCGGGCCCGGCTGGGGCAAGGCCAAGAGCGTGATCATGGTTTATCTCCAGGGCGGCCCAAGCCATCTCGACCTTTGGGATCCGAAGGAAAATGTGAAGGAAACCATCCGGAGCCCTTTCAAAAATATCGGCACGAAGCTGGATGGGGTGCAATTCACCGAACTCCTCCCGAAGCTTGCCCAGGTGAACGACAAATTCACCATGATCCGGTCCATGAGCTACACGCCCAACGGGTTGTTCAATCATACCGCCGCGATTTACCAAATCATGACCGGTTACACCACAGACAAGGTCAGTCCCTCCGGCCAGCTGGAGCCTCCCAATGCCAAAGACTTCCCAAACTTCGGCTCCAACATCGTACGCCTTAAGCCCGTTCCCGATCCCATGCTCCCCTTTGTGATGCTGCCAAGGCCCCTCCAAGAAAGCAACGTGGTCGGCAAAGGGGGCAGCGCCGGTTTTCTTGGCAAAGCCTTCGATCCCTACACCCTCTTCCCCGAGGGCGATGACATGAACATGTCTAAAATGGACAACATCCGAACCGACGATTTGAAATTGCCCCAGGAAGTTTTCGCGATGCGCTTGCAGCGACGGGCGCGCCTTCGTGAAAGCATCAATGAAGCCATGCCCGAAATGGAAAAAGCGGTCGAGAACTACAACCTCGACGAGTATTATCAGCGCGCCCTCAACCTCATCGTTTCGGGTCGCGCGCGCAATGCTTTCGATCTTGGGCAGGAATCCGACGCCACTCGCGATCGTTTCGGCAGGAACACTTTTGGTCAAAGCTGTCTGTTAGCCCGCAGGTTGGTCGAAGCCGGAACGAGGGTCGTGGAGGTGGTTTGGCCCAAAATTGCGAACTCTGACAACCATTCGTGGGACGTGCATGTCGGCCTTGCCGACCGTATGAAAAATCAATCCGCGCCCATGCTCGACCAAGGCCTCTCGGCGCTCTTCGAGGATCTCGATCAACGTGGCTTGCTTAGTGAAACATTGGTTGTGGCGATCGGGGAATTCGGTCGAAGCCCGCAAAAGGGGGTCAGCACTTCGGGCAACAGCAACAGCCCAGACGGTCGTGACCACTGGCCGTATTGCTACACTTCTGTCATCGGCGGCGCGGGCATCAAACGCGGTTTTGTTCTTGGAAAATCGGACAGCACGGCATCCAGCCCCGCTGAGGAACCGGTGCATCCGACCGAGATTCTCGCGACGGTCTACCATGCCTTTGGCATCGATCCAGAGACCATTGTTTATAATCATCTGAACCAACCAAGGGAATTAGTCAAAGCCAAGGCGGTGACAAAACTCTTCGCCTGACTCCTCCATTCCTCGCTGTCTCCTCGAGAGATGCTGCCGCACGGGAGCGGCGTGGGACTTCCAGGTCTCTCCCTAAACGCGAGGGATAAGGAGCGCGCTACCCCAGGATTATTGGTCACGCGGATTCCTTCAAACATCGCGCGGTTTACCCCTGCAACGGGGCGAACCACGGATATTCGAAACCACTCATTCCCAGTCTCGAAGGGGCAATGACCCTCCACGACCGGGAAACCTTCCGGTCGTTTGGCAACTGCACTGCCCTCTGCTGAAAGCCAAAATCGACGTCCGGCCAATCCTTGAGGAAGAGTTGAAAACCACACGGCGGGATCGCCATGACGCTGAAAAGCGATGATGAACCGCCAACTCGCTGCGACGTTTCATTCCGATAGAACAGCAGGCGGTATCAACGGAACGGAGCCCTTACCTTTGAGGACCGGCACAAAGCGCATTGCGCAGCACTCGCGACGCAGTCACCGATTCCTGTCGCGAATCATCTTGCCTCGGAATTTGACCTTTGCATAATAGGCCTCACGGCTCGCGTATTGGAGCCAATGCGGGACTTTTGGGAACTAACGCCATTCCCCATCTTTTGAGAGATGTGGGGTGGCTTTTTTTCGGTTGGCATCCGTTTGAGCCTGTTAGATTGTCACGGGTTTTCGAGCTGCGGCTTAAAAATCAGTCTACAATGAAGGGGTTGGCTCCTA
>CANLCA010000035.1 GCA_947487925.1 Verrucomicrobiales bacterium
ATGCTGAGCAGGTTCGTGATGTTCCGGCCCGCGTTTTGCGCCGCAAACACTCGAAAAGCCAGAGCCGCCAAGGCATCCGGCTCGGTCGTGTTCACTGGGATGATCTTTAAATCACGCCCCTTCTCCCGGACCTCCGAGGTGTCCGAATCCCCATCAAGCCGCTCGATGATGACCGCCGCATCCTGCACGTCTGTCCGTCCGCCAGTGACGATCAGGCTGTTTGATTTCTCGTCCGCGGAGATCATGACCTTGCGGATGGGCTGGCCACGCTGATCGAAGCGCACCATCGCGTTGGACACGATCGGCGCCAGCATGGAGGCGCTGGCCTGTTGCAATTTAAAAACTCGGGCGCTGCCCGATTGTTCAGGAGTTTGGTCCAGCTGCAAAACGAGCTTCGCAACCTGGGCCAGATCATCCCGGGGACCGGTCACGATCAGCCGGTTCGCGCTGGTATCCGCCACAACCTTCGTCTGCAAAACATGGTCGGGCCCCCGCTGGTCTTTCATCATCTCGCCGAAGAGGCTGCTGATCATGGGGGCCAGGGCCGAGGCATCCCCTGAACGCAGATCGATGATGCGCATATCCCGAGGCGATGAATCAGGGCGAGTGTCGAGTTCTAGAATGATTTGGGCCGCGGAGGCCACCGCGGATGTTTCTCCGTTCACTACCAAGCTGTTGCTCCGGCTATCCACGAGAACGCGAACCTGCTGGTTCCTGGCATTGACGCTTTTTTCAACCAACGTGGCGATCTCCGCTGCCGTAGCCATTTTCAAGCGCATGACTCGGGTCTCTTCCCTAGCGGTTTTTTGACCCGCCGAATCCAACTGCCGGATAAGGGCTTCGACCCGGGCGATTTCCTGCTCCGAGCCGCTCACCATGATCCTGTTATTAGTCGCGTCCGCGATTAACGTGGCGGCTCCACCCAAGGGTTCCGGAATGCCTTTCAGCTGCTCTTGGTAGAGCTTCGTCACCAACGGCGTGAAGTCGGCGACGGTTCGTCCAAAAAGTTCCACACCCTTGAACCCTCGGGGCGATGCCGAGGCGAGGGATGTGTCAAATTGTCGAACCAGCACTTGAAGCCGCTCGAGATCCTTCGGCTGCGCCAGAGCGATGATCTGTTTGCCCGTTGGATCAGCCGTCAGCTTGGGCGCGAGCTGAGGGTTAGAGGCTCCTTCGGATGTTTGCTCGAGCATCTGCATGACCAGTGGGATGATCTCGGCGGCGGTCTTTGTCGTGAGGGCAATCACTTGCATCTCACGCCGACCCTTTTCCGGAGCAATATCGATCACGGCAACAATTTGCTGGATCTCCCTGATCTGATCCTCCGTTGCAGTCACAAGGAGCCGATTGTTGGCGGGGTCAGGGAGGATGGAAGGCTTTGGAATGTCGGCGAATGGTTTTTCCACCATTTTTTCAAGCACAACACCCTGAATGTTGACTAAGGCAGCCTCGACGCGGACGTTCTGAAGGGTTATGATGTGGAGCCGGCGCGGCTGGGGAACCGATCTGTCGGCGCGAAGTTGCCTGACCAAGCCCTCTATTCTAGCCAGGTGTTCCTCGCTGGCGGTGATGATAAGGCGCCCCGACACCTCGTCGGTGAGGATCTTCGCGTGCGCCACCGCTCCGATCGCCCCGTCGGCCACTTGATTTCGATAGAGTTGCTCCAAGAGGGGGAGAAGTCGCTTCGCTTCGACGGCGGTGCCGACGTCCACGAATCGGGTCTGCATCTGAGTGGGGACGGTGCTCCCTGTTTCGAGCTGTGAGACAATGTCGCTCGCCACCTGGACATCGCTCGGACTGCCCGTCACGACGACGCTCTGGGAGCCCGCGTCAAAACTGATGCTGGCCGTGGAGGTTATCTGCCCGGCAGGCGACCGCCGGGTCAACGCCTGGGTCAAGATGTGAGCCATGTTGGTGGCCTCCGCGGCCCGCGGGCGAAACACCTTCGTGAGCTGCACAGTTAGGGAACGCAGCGGCACATTCGAGGCGTTGGGCTGGCCGTGGATCGGTTTGTCGACCCGGTTTATCAATTGCTCGATTTGCTCAAGTTGCCCCGGAATCGGAGCCGCGACAATCAGCCTCTGCTGGTCCTTGTCGGCGATGACCCGAGCTTTTGTGGCGGCCGAGGCGGCCGTCTCATTTGGGGCCGCCACACCAGGAATCGCCTGACGGATCACATTCGCCAGTTCCTCTGCCTTGATCGTTTGCGGGTAGTAAATCCGAACATCCCCTCCGGAACCTTCTTTTTGCTCAAATTTATTGATTAACTCCTCCGCCAGAACAAGGCGTTCGGTGGGTCCAAAAAGAACCAGCGTCCTCGACGCATCATCGTAGACCGCCGTAATGTACTCGTTCGGATCGGGAGGCAAAACTTCCATTGCCTTGGAGGTCGGGTTGAACGTGGTGCGCTTCGGTGCCGTGGAAATTCCGAACGTGCGATTCAACAGATCCGCAATGATCGACCCCGAAGAATGCATCAAAGTGTAAGTCTTCATCTGCCGGTCCGCAGCAGCTTCCGTGTCGATGGTGGAAAGGAGGGTCCGGATGCGCTGGATATTCGCCATCCTGTCGGTCACAATCAGTCCTCTGCCACGAGACAATGGCGCGAGCGATCCGGCCTTTGAGAGCATCGACGTGACGGCATCCGCGATTTCCTTCGAATCGAGGTTCCTCACATCCAGCACAACGGTCACGATCTCCCCGGGACGCGAGTCCCCCGTCCCGTCGAGCCCTCGCAAAATACGCAGGGGCATGGAGGGCAGTTCCTTGAAAGGCACCAAACGCAAATTGTTGCCTGACTCCACCAGCATGACCCCCTTCATCGCGAGGATCAGGTTCAAGGTATCCAGCGCCTCCTGGTAAGTGTAGGCGTTCGGATCATTGTAGGTCAGTGAACCCAGCACGTTCGTGTCCGTGAGCAGTGGCCTGGCAGCCATCTGCGCGAACCGTTCAATGACATCGGTATAAGGGATTCCTTCAAATTGAAAACGGATGTTTCTGGCGGAGGCAACAGATCCTGTCGCGGCCGCCCCGGCCGCTGGCTTAGGAACTGGTGCCGGCGGGGGGGCCGCCACGGCCGCCAGAGCCGGACTCACCGCAAGGCTGGTGGTTGGCTCGCCCGGCCCCTGGTTCTGTTGTGCAAAAGCCATGGTCGACGCACAGACGTGGCAGACCGCCAAAACAACCCGTATTCGAACCCGATTAATTGTTGTCATAACATCAAAAGACTTGATTTGAACAAAGGCCCGTCAAGGCGCCAGAGCGCCGAGCAATTCGCGTGGCAATTGCTCCGGTTTCAGCAGACGCTTGTCAGCCAGCGTCTGGCCCCGCTCAATGGCCCAATACTCCACCCCAAAACGCAAGATGACACGACTCTCAGATTGTACAATCTCCTGCCCAGGTTTGGGTGTGGGACGATAGTCCACCATCACCACGGTGCCGCCCGCGAGGGGATCACCCGGTTTGTATCGGAAGGTTTTCTGATTCGTGAGGTCACGCACGTGGATCTCTGGTTCACCTTGCCACTCGGACAAGGAGACAATCCGGAAACTTTCAGGCCCTGGAGACGCTCCGTTGGCAGCCGGAGCCGGGGATCCAGACGAACCCGCCTCAGGCAGGGATCGCCGCTTCACGTAGGGACGGAGGATGTCACGGGATATGATGCCGTCGTAAGCCCGCCGTTCTGGGCTCTCCAGGGTGAGTGTTTGCGCCAGATCGATAGGTTCCACCACCGGCGCTGGCTCCAGTACAAGCGTCAGATAACGAAAACGCACCCGGACAAACCCGGGCGCCTCTCCCGCGGACACGGAAAGGTTCTCGACTCGATTCAGATACGGCGACTCCTTGAGTAGAAAAATGAGGTTGATGACCTCGCTCACAGAACCGTCGCCCGAAACGTTCCAACCAATCTCCGAGGCTCCACCAGTAGGCCCACGCAACTTACGCGGTCCTACCGGTAATCGAGTAAAATCCGATTCCTTCAGCCCGCTCTGCAAAATCACTTTTGTGAGAATTTCACCCGACTTCGCGCTTGCCAGGTCAACGCGCTCCGAAAACATCTGCTGCGCGATAGCTTTCATCCGCTCTTCATCGGCAAAGTAGATGCGCCGTTCGGATTTCACTTTATCCAGCTTTTCTCGCAAACCCGCAATCCGCTTGTCCGCTTCTTTCAGCGGTTTGAGCAGGAAAGCGCGGGAGCCAAACCCGATGCCGAAAACTCCCACTATGCCGAGGATGCCGAGGGACAGGACTTTTTCCATCCGGGTCACGGGCGACCTCCTTTCAAGGCCCCAGGCTCCAGCGATGCGTCGTCGTTGGGGCGCGCGGGAGCCCGGACGGCTGCAATGTCGAATTTCATCTTGTCCGGGACGCCAAGCTCAGCGGTGGATTTGAAATCGTAACCGAAACGGTCGTTGCCCGGCGTGATGGCCAGTGGCTTCACTTCATAGCCAGCCGCGCGAAGTTGCTTATCCAGCTTCGAAAGGATCTCGCCGCTGCGAGCCTGGACCGAAAGTCTAATGGCTCCCTGGCCGCTGATGGTCAACGACGAGACCAACAAATCCTCGCACGGTGGTAGCACGGCGCTGAGATAAGCATAATGTTCCAGCCAATCGCGTTCGCCCTTGAGCCAGTCACTGACACTGGCCGCCTGCTGTCTCATGGCTCTGTAGATGGAACGTTTCTTCTCCGCCTCAATTAACTCCGCTTGCACTTCCCGGAAAACTGTCATGCGCTTGTTCACCAATTTGACACGTACCACGACCAGGATCATGAACAAAGCCGCCGCCACTGCCAGTCCGACCAGAACACGGCGGCGAACCAGGTTACGCTCGACCGCAGGTTTTTTCGGATCAAGAAAATTGAAGGGAAGCCCCGAAGAATCCGCGGCACCGAGTGCCAAGCCAATCGCTCCCACCGCGCCTCGAGCGTGCTGGCTGGAGCCTTCAGGCAGTTCGGGCAGGGTCGAGGCGTCAAAGACAGAGCACGGAACGGTGAACCGGTTCGACAGCGCCAAGGCCACGGTTTCCTCACGTCCACCCGCGCCCGAAACCAGGATCCTGGCTACGGGCGATTCAGAGAACAACCCTGCGTAACTGTGCAGGCTGCGGACGACTTCGATGCAGGCCGCATCCACGTACGAATCCGAAGCCGCCACCTCCGAGCCCGCAGAAACTCCGGAGTTCCGAGGATCCCTGGAGGCACGCGCATCAGCAGACGACTGGAGTTCATCGCCGGCGGGTTCCTTGGATCCGGTATCCACGTCGAGTCTGATGGTCGCTCCGCGGCTGAAAAGCAGTGAGTCCTGCCTGATGACATCAATGTGCACTTCACAAAATCCGAGCGAAACGAATGCGACAGTCTCGCCGTTGAGCGCCATCCTTGCGGCCTCGACGCAACGGGCATTGGCATAAGCACGGAGCCCCAAAGCGGTCAATTTTACCCCAGCCGCCTCCGCGACGCTCTCGCAAAAACTCACCACGTCCTTCTGGACCGCGGCCACCAGCACTTCCATTTTGGAGGTCGTCGCTAGCGTGGCGCCATCCGTTCCCCCGCCATCCGATTCCTGAGACGAATCAGGAACCGCGACCTTCTCGCTCACCCGGAAATCAATCACGGCGTCCTCGGAACGAAAGGGCAGATCCTTACCGATCTGAAAATGAACCGCCGACGCAAGCTCCCGGACATCCTCGATGGCGGGGAGCGAGAGCGGGCGCAGAACAAGCTTCGTGCGAGGAACGCCCATGACCACAGCCCCTGGCTTCAGGCGCCACTGCTCCAATGCCTTGCCAATGGCGGATCCCAACACGGCGGGGTCCGCCATGTCGGCATCTTTTGGCATATCAAGCACCGCGGCATCGAGGCGCGTGATGGCTGTGTGATCCCCGCGCGTCACGGCTTGGGCGACCCAAACCGTGTGGCCATCTGTGTCCAGGGCCGTCACGGTCCCCGGAGATCGCGAACCAAAGCGCCTTCGACCTGAGCCAGTTCGTAGTCGTTGCAACGCGGTGCGGAAAAAAATGACTACGGAGGGTTCAGCCATGACGAACCTCCGATCGCTTCATCAAGGAACGGGTCCTCCCGGGGTGCTCTGTGAGCCAGGATCGCGAACCGTCACCGCTAAGGACTATTGGGACGGCTCGTTGCACGATTGTCCCAGGGGTGTGGTCGAGCGTGGGAGACGGAAATGGAAACTTCCCTGCGCCTTGGCTCCGTTTCATCCCAGCGCTAAATCGCTGCTGAATTGGGCCGACCGAGGGCCTCGTGTCGGAAGAAGTCTTGGAAGGCGAGGGCTTGTTGATGTCGATCGGGAAAGGGAGGCCCAGACGAGTGATGTCGCGCATGCGGGTGATCGCCGGATTGCCTCCGCCAATATCGATACCCACATCCAGCACCCGATAACGCCCTGAAGGCACCCCATAGCCCACCACGTGGAAGCTGAACTGAAAACATCCCGCCGTCAGCCGCGGGGCAATTTCCTTGAACTTAGCCGCGTCAACCACCCCCTGGTGGTAAAGCCAAGCGATAGACTGACGCAGTTCTGGGGAGAGATTGTTCCGCCCTGACACGATCGATTCAGCGAGGATTTCATCAATGCCGTCCACCGTTTGGAGCACGGCAATCGAAGCGATATTGGCATTGATCAGGCCGCTCACCCGAGGCGCCTCATCCACTTTGAAACGATCAAGCACCATCGACAACTCCTCCTTGCCAACACCGGAACTCAACTCCACTTCAACCCCGGCACCGCCCAATTTGAACTTCCCACGGGCCTCCAGCAACTCCGAAGGATGCCTCAGCTTGACCTGATTCTCCCTCAATGCCGTCAGGTAGTTTGTCAGTCCTGGAGGAAGGCCATCCGGAAAAACTGCGACCGCCTCGTTGACGTTCAGACGGGGGGCGCCCAGTTTGTCCAGATTCGGTTCGTAGGTCGACACCGTCAGAAATTCAGCAAGTCCGGCATTCAGGCGGCCATCCTTGTTGTCAATCGGGAACTGCTCTTCGCCGTCATCCTCGTTCGGGTCGAGGCGAAAATTCAGGTTCGCGTCCTCACCGTAGAGCAGGGACGGGGTAAACCCCCGCACCAAAAGCAACTCATCCAGAGTTTCCAAAGGGCCGTTGCGAATGAGATAAGGTTGGGGAAGAGCATCGTAGTATTCCTGCTCAGCCCCCTCGGGGCGCGGAATGTTGTCCGCATCCATGAAATCCAACGCTGCCTGTACCAGCGAAGGGGACATGCGGGGAAGCTTCCCAAGCATCGACTCATCCGCCAAGTTCAAGTTGAGCTTGCCAGCCTCCTCCGCGAGGCCAAAGCGAGCCTCGGCGCGAAGTTCATCGGTCGGAGGCGCAAAAACGGAAAAGTACCAGGCGTCAGCGCCATCGTGAAACATCAACCGCTCGCGGAACAGCGCCGGGTTGTCCTCGATCTCAACCGATCCCGAAACCGCTGCTTGCGCGGCCCGAATGGCTTCCTGAACTCCACTCATCGCGGCAGCCCACGCTTGATCGCCCCCGTTGCTGGCGCTGGTGGCTGTCTGCTCCGCGTTCACCCGAAACAGGAGACTCATGGCTACCATGGATGCCAGCAGGATCACCACGAGGATCGCCACCAACACAAACCCAGTTTGATGAGGACGCGACGCCCCCGCGTCGATAGAAAGATTCAGAAGGCCCTCGACTGGCCGGCAATTCACTGCGTCGGCAGGAGGCCTCGCAACCCTGGGAAAGAGCTTCATAAAAGCTCCTCCATCGAGGATTGCGCCGCCTTGCTACAAGGAATATGGATGACGCGGCGAAAGGTCTCTTGAGTGGAGGTTTCCGGAGACATCTGTTCCACCAGAGATTCAAAGCCCAGGCTGACTTCCACGCCGAGAGGTGGCCCAAGGGAATTCCACTCATCGAGCCACCCGGCCCCATTCCAATACCGAAAACGCGCGAACTTCACCATGTCCGCATAGGGATCAGCGGCAGGCGCGTTGGTGGTCGACATCGACGGATCTATTCCAACAGAAACCACACTGGGGGAAGCCGGTGCTCGAATTGGAAACGGCACCTCAGTTCGCTCCAATCCAGAGACCAATCGGTTGGTTCCTTCAATCGAAGTGGCCATATAGTAAAGCACGACTTTCAGATCCGTCACAGGCGCCTCTCGCCGCCCGGCCACAGAGGGAGCCCAAGCCGATGCCTCCAGGACGTTCTCGGTCGTAAATTGCATCGAGTTCCCAGTGCCCGAAAAACCCTGCCGGGAGTGAGGGAACACGGCGCGAAGATCGGATGTGAGCCGGTCCATGACAAGTCGAACGGAAGCCAGTTTTTCGGTCTCCTCAAGAAGCTGGCCGCGTAACGAAGCGGCCTGGGAGTAAAAAGTGAGAGCCACGAGCAGGAGGCCCACGGAGATGCTGATCGCGAGAATCACTTCCACCAGCGTGAATGCGCTGTTGAGCAACCTTTTCTGGGATGTCTTTGGTTTCATCGGACATCAACCACATTCGATCCACCGCCTCGGAACCCTTCCTTCAAAAATTGCGCCATCCGATAGACCACCGGCGGATCCACATGCCTGATCACGACCTCGGCCTGCGTTAATCCACCGGAGCCTGCTGTGTCGGTCTCGACAGGCGCCAAGATCAGTTCCCAAGTCCACGTCTCAAACGGAGCGGGAAAGGCGCTCGGCCCGGTTTGGTCCGTTTTACGAAGGCCCATCTGCAACTCGGAAAGCACGCTGGCCGCGAGATTCACCGCGTGCATGCTCAACCGTTGACGCTCCACGCTGTCCACAGAAGCGCTGAATCCCGCGCCAATAATCGCAGCCGCTGCCACGAAAAGCACCAAGGCGAGCACAACCTCCAGCAGAATGGTTCCGCTCGCACGATGCCCGGACGGGGAGACACCGGAAGGAAAGCCTAGTGACCTCAACCTCTCGCCTGGATTCTTGGAGGAAGAGGCTCTCATCCTGTGCCCCCAACGAGCCGCGGCCGTTCACTCCGCCACCGGGAGGGCAACGAAGGGTTCCTCGCCTGAAACAGAATCGGTCGCGACGGAGACTCGGCGCATCACCCCTGTGGTGCCTACCAGCCGGATGGAAGTCCGCCTGGAATCCTCGCCGTTGCGGGAAGCCACCGTGATCTGGGCTGAGTCGCAAGAACCATCAGGATAGAAGGCGATCGATGGTGCCGTCGGAAGTGACTCATCAGGGACCTCGGTGGCCGATGACTGCAAGTCCTCGGGCTGTCCGTTGACCTCTGATTCTGATTTTGAGGAAGTCACGTTCTTCACACTCACAAGATCATTAATCGATTTTGCAAAGCCTATTCCCTCGGGCAATTCCTCAAAAAGACCAGGTTGTCCCAAGGGATCGGGTTCCCATGAAATATGCAGAGCACTTTCGAGCGCGTTGGTGCCGCTCTCGGAACCCTCATTGAATGTAATCTGCACTTTCCGACCCGTATTCGCAGCCTGTGCCCGGGCAAATCTCAACAGCGCCTCCACCTGGATGACCCCTTCGTCCAGTTCCGCCCCTTTCTGAACCGTTGAAAAACTGAACGCCACGGCTACCAATAGAGAAAAGACAAGCACCACGGCCAGCAACAGCTCGATCAAGCTGAAGCCGCGCAGGCCGAATCGCTCCGCATTTTGTCTTCCAAAAAACATACTTCCCTAATCAAACCTACATCATTTCGGGACTGCCGTCGAACTCTCTTTATCTTCATCACCGGTCAACACCTTGACGTCGTCATCGGTATCCTGCTGACCATCCGGCCCCACCGATGAAAGTTTATACGGCAGAGTGCTCTTGCCGGTCTCCAGGGTGCGATCCACAACCTCATAACGAAGCTTGTGACCCCACGGATCGTCCAGTTTCGTACCGGGCTTCAGGTAAGGTCCCTGCCATTTGTCACCCATGCGCTCGTTCTCGAACGTCGGCTTCTTCATCAGAGCGTCCAAACCACCCTCTTGCTCCGTGGGATAATGCCCCATGTTCAACCGATACGTATCCAGTGCGCTGCCCACCTGACCCAACATCAGCTTGGTCGTGTTCTTTTCGGCTCCCTCCTGTTGCGGGAGCACGAAAACGACCAAGGCACCGGCCAGAAGCAGGATGATCACGATCACCAACAGGATCTCGATGAGCGTAAAGCCCGCCAGACCACCGCGCTTGTCCCTTTTCACTAACCCACTCGTCATTCTCATAATTCTTCTCCCAATAAAGAGAGGCTATAATTATCTACATGAAGAGAGCTGTCGCAAGGCTCAACTTCAGAAACTCACAAGAAATTTTAAATCCCAACCCGCAATCGTCAAGGCACGGACCGGCAGTTGGCTCCCCGAACCCCGTGCTAAACGACAATTCGACGTGGATGCGGGCCTCAAAATTCACCAAAACCTTAAAAATAGTGCCAGCCGCCTCGAAGCGAGGCTCATGTTTCAATGGAGTCGATGTAGCTTCCTCATCGGTAACGGGCTCGACTCCCAAGCCAAGGCCGGGACCTATTTCGATCCTAATTGGCTGGCCATCGTGAAAATCGGGAGCAAAAGGCCTAAGGCCAGGAACCCGATGCCGGCGGCGACCACGCACAGGATCACCGGCTCGATCAAACTCACCGCCTGGTCGACTTGCCGGTTGGTGCGCCTCTCCACGGTGTCCGCGATCTGGACCAGGACTTTGTCGAGTTTGTTCGACTCCTCCGCCACGGCGATCATGGCGAGGATTTGGTCAGGAAAGAACCCACCTATGCCCAGTCGTTCGGACAACCGTTTTCCATCGCGAACCGACTCAGTAGCCTCCACGATGCGCTCGGCTAGGAGTGTTGAGCCCGTGGCATCCTTGCTGATCTTCAAGGCCTGAAGGAGCGGCACGCCGTTCGCAAGCATGGTGCCCAGGATCCGGCAAAACCGGGTAATCGCCAGAAGCCTGAGGGCTTCCCCAACAACGGGAACCCGGAGCCGCCATTTTTCCATCGATCGCCTGGAGCGCTCGTTTCGGAGACTGCTCCAAGCGAAGGCGACTGCGGCCCCGAGGCCCAGGAGCAAAAAATACCAGTGGCTTCTCACAGCGTTGCTGGCTGCAAACAAGATCTCAGTCGGCAAGGGTTTCTTTGCGCTCGCCAGCAACGGCTCAAACTTGGGCACAAAGAAAATCAAAGCCCCAAGCATCACCGTGCATCCCAACGCCGTCAGCAAGGTCGGGTAAATCATGGCTCCCATCACCTTGCCGCGAAGCTCATCGAGCCGTTCGAGAAATCCGGCGAGGCTCCGCAGCACCTCCTCCAGGAACGCCGCGCGTTCGCCGGCCTGAACCATGGCCGTGTGCAGAGGCGGAAAGACCGCCGGAAATTCTCTCATCGAGTCTGTTAGCGTCTTGCCCTCAGCGACTCCCGCCCGAATATCCTTGAGCAAGGTCCTCAAGGAAGGATTGACCGTCGACCTGACAAGCGAATCCAGCGCGCGTAGCAAGGGCACTCCC
>CANLCA010000036.1 GCA_947487925.1 Verrucomicrobiales bacterium
ACGCCTTCGGGTGGCTACCGTTTTGCCTCTGAACCCAAGCCTGCCAGGATCGAACTCCCTGGCCGCGATGAACGTTTGCTGCTGGCCGAGTCCGTCGCCAAGGCGATCCTGCCGAAACAGGATTTGACGATTGAAAGCTGGGTGCGCGTGGATCAGACCCAGGATTGGGGCGGCATCTTTAGCGCCATTCAGGACAACGGCGATTTCGAGCGGGGTTTGATGCTCGGATTTCGAAAGGATCGGTTCTGTTTCGGCCTCGCCACCGAGGCGGGCCGCAAGCTGACGTATCTGGACGCAAAAACTCCGTTCACGACCGGTCGGTGGGCCCATGTCCTCGGCACTTACGATGGGAAGGTGCAGCGCGTATTTGTCAACGGAGAGTTGCTCGGGGAAAATACTGAACAATCGGGGCCCGTGTGGTACGCGCCTGCCGGGCCGGTGGTGCTGGGGGCGTTTCAAGATGATGACGAGTTCTATCGGCTGCGAGGCGCCATTCAGGAGATCCGTGTTTTCCAACGCGCTTTGACCCCCGAAGAAATCAAGTCGCGATACGAAAGGAGAAAGGGAGTTTTTCAGCTGCCCACGGCTGAACCAAGGCGATTAGAACTCGCCTACGGACCCTTCATTGACTGGATCAACCGCACCAATGCTGTGGTCACTTGGGAGACAGATGACGAAATGCCCAGCAAACTGGAATTGACGAGTCCGAACGCGACGAGCTCCTTGTTCGGCAACGAAACTCCGTCGCGTCATCACGAGGTGCGCCTCACAAACTTCGACATCAATACGGAGTATCGTTTTCGGTTGATCGCCCCCCCCATCGATGGGGTGGAGATTGTGACGCGGCGTTACATGTTCGACACATCCTTTAATTATCAGCCTCTAGGTGTGCCCTCTGCCGCCGCGAAGCTCATGGCCGGCCAGACCAACACCGCCGAAATTGCCCGTCAGATACTGGCCAAGGCGGGGGTGACTCAAGGATGGGGCATCGTCCTCGGCGCCTTCGATGGTCGGTTGGCTTTGGAGCTGATCCGCCAAAGCGATCTGAAAATCGTTGTCATCGAAGCCGACGAGGAAATCGTTGCCAATACGCGCAGACTGCTTGATGCCGCGGGTGTTTATGGAGTTCGCGGCTCCGTCCAACACGTGACTTCCGCGGAGTTGCCATTGGGAGGGTTCATCGCGAATTTGGTGGTTTCAGAATCTTCTTTGCACTCCGGGAAGCCTCCTCGTTGGTCGGCGAAAGAAGTCCATCGGTTGCTTCGACCTTCAGGCGGGACGGTTGTCATGGGAAGCCCTGGCGAGGGTGTGGCGGCCAAAGCAGATCCAATGGCTTGGGACCAGTGGCTGCTCGAGAGCGAGTTGAACACTGGGCAGCGCGTCGCCAAAGACGGTTTATGGATCACCTATCACCGAGGCGGACTTGCCGGCGCCGGAGACTGGAGCCACCAGTACGGGAATGCCGACAACACCTCGACCAGCCTCGACGAACTCGTGAAAGGAGAGGTTCAAGTCTCCTGGTGGGGCGATCCCGGACCGCGACCCATGCCGGATCGTGGCCCTCGAAACCCGGCCCCTCTAAGCGTCAACGGTCGGCTCTACATCCAGGGCGATCGCATCCTGTTCGGCCTCGACGCCTACAACGGCAGCATCCTCTGGTCGGTCATCGCACCGGAGGTCCGCCGCGCGAACCTCCCGCGTGATTGCAGCAACATGGCGGCAGACCGGGACACTCTCTACATCGCTCATGGCCGCCAATGCCTGGAGTTTGATGGGCAAACTGGCGTCCGTCGGAAGCGTCACATCGTTCCTCACGAACCGGCGGGTCCGAAATATGATTGGGGATTTCTCTCGATCGCCGGAGACCAAATCATCGGGAGCCGGGTGAAGCACGAGTCGGGCTACGAGGGCGACGACGGCGAATGGTACGAGGATTATCATCAGGACCAAGTCAGCCGGGTTACTAGCGACGCCTTGTTTGGATTGGAGCGTGAGAAAAGCTCCCCACGATGGACTTATCGAGGTGGTGCCATTCTCAACTCTACGATCGCCATCGGGGACAGCATGATCTTCTTCATCGAAAGCAGGAACCCTGAAGCTGTCAACGCGCCCACCGGGCGGCTGAACCCGGACGTGCTGACGGACCAGCACCTGGTTGCGCTCGACTTGCGCACGGGTTCGAAGCTTTGGGAGAAGCCAGCGGATTTCTCGAAGCTCCAATTCATGACCTACCTTGTTTACAGTCAGAACACCGTTGTTGTCACCGGCACTGACAAGGATAAGACGTTCCATACGTTCGCATTTAATGCCCCTTCTCCAACGGGAAAGCCCGATGAAGTTCAAAGGCTGGTGATCGGCGGCCAGGGACTTTGGTCGGAAAGTCACAAGGAGGAGAAGGGTCATCACAGCGGCCACCTGCAGCATCCTGTGGTGGTGGACGGAGTCTTCTACTCGGATCAGCGCGCATTTGACTTGAAGACAGGCAAGGTCGTGCGCACCGACCTGCCTTCGCGACGTGGTTGCGGTACCATGTCTGCGGGCCGCTACGCGCTCTTCTTTCGGAACTACTTTCATAGCATGTGGGACCTCGCGACAGACAAGCGCACTCAGTTTGAGGGTATTCGCGGCGGTTGCTGGCTTGGCCTGGTCCCCGCCGGCGGGATGCTTCTGGCCCCCGAAAGCAGCGCAGGTTGCTCCTGTACCCATGCCATCCAAACCTCGGTCGGCTACTCCGCAAAAGATTTGACCCGCCGTTAGCCCCGATTTCCAAGGGATCAGACCTCAGAATTTCAGAGGAATTGTTGGATCAATCTAAAAACGGAAGTTGAACCACTAATTTTCGCTAAGTGACACTAATGGTGGAGAAGTTACGCTGACTGAGCACCTCACCCATACAGTGAATCGGCGTCCAGATCGTTATTTTTCACATCTTGTCGTATTAGGTTAGTGATGATTAGCGAAGATTAGTGGTTTCTCAGCTGCTTTTTCCAGGATCAACAATCGAGAGTTCAATTCCCTCATGTTGAAGCCAGAATCCTCGAAAAAGGGTGATTTACGACACGATCACGATGACGATTACGAGGGGATTGGAGCTTCAATTCTATCGGATATGGAACCCTCGTTTTTCTGAGTCCTCAGCGATGACCCTCAAAACGGCCGTGGAGGGGAGTAACGATGAATGAGGCAGTTTCTTTATGGGTTTGGCGAGCAACTTGGAAAAACTTTATCGCCAGGATCTTGTGAAGATCCAGCCTAGGCAACTGACGTTCGAAGGATCATCATAAACCCCTTGTCAAAACCCGCCGAAGCTCATTCGAACAAGCTCTGAATCTCCTCCCAGGTCAAGGTTTCGGCAAGGGATTCCTCTCCCCCGAGTGTCGCCTTGATGAGGGCGCGCTTCTTTAGCTGGAGTGCCAGGATTTTCTCCTCAACGGTGCCTCGCGCAATGAGTTTATAGCTCGTGACAACCCGTGTCTGGCCGATGCGATGCGCACGGTCCGTGGCCTGATCCTCAACGGCTGGGTTCCACCATGGATCGAAGTGAATCACCGTGTCGGCGCCCGTCAATGTGAGTCCGACTCCACCGGCTTTCAGGCTGATCAGGAAAACCGGGATCTTTGCGTTGATCTGGAATTTCTCCACGACCGAGCCTCGATCTTTTGTGGACCCGTCGAGGTAACAAAAATCGATGTTTTCGGACGTCAGTTTGTCCTTCAGCAGCGTGAGCATTGAGACGAATTGACTAAACACCAGCACGCGATGCCCGCCATCGATGGCCTCCTCGAGAAGTTCGCTGAACATGGCAAGCTTCCCAGATCCTTCGTCCGTGAACCTCTCGCCCTCCAACTTGAGCAGCCGTAGGTCGCAACAGATCTGCCGAAGCCTCAGCAGTGCATTGAGCACGATCATCTTGCTCTTAGCCAACCCCTGGGCGCCGACCGCGTCCATCACCTCCTTGCGGCTCACAGCGAGCACCTTTTTGTAAACCTCCACTTGCTCTTCGGTGAGCTCGCAAAACGACACCTGCTCCAGCTTGGCGGGTAAATCCTTCGCCACTTCCGTCTTGAGCCGCCGGAGCATGAACGGGCGCAGCCTCCGCCCAAGTCGGGCCTGCGCGGCGCTATCCTGGTCCCGCGTGATGGGCTGTTCGTAGTGCTCGCGAAAATCCGCCGCGGACCCGAGGTACCCCGGCATCATGAAATCCACGATGCTCCACAGGTCGAGCACAGAGTTCTCCATCGGGGTTCCCGTCAAGACGACGCGGTGCTCGGCTCGCACAGCCTTCACCGCGAGGGCGTTTTGGGTTTGGCGATTCTTGATGTGCTGAGCTTCATCGAGCACCAGAGTGTCGAACTTCAGCTCGCGATACCGCTCGGCGTCACGTCGGATCAGCGCATAACTCGTGATCACGAGTTCGCATTGTGGGATGTCTTCGAAGAGGTCGTGCCGAGCGGTGCCATGCAGCGCCACCATTCGTAGCGTGGGTGTAAACTTCTTTGCCTCGGCGGCCCAGTTGAACACCAGCGAAGTCGGGCACACGATCAGCACGGGTCCGGAAAGTTTTCGGTTCGCGTGGCACGAGTGGATGAACGCCAGCGTTTGGAGTGTTTTGCCAAGACCCATCTCGTCTGCCAGGATCCCTCCAAACTGGTTTTCGCGTAGGAATTGCAGCCAGGCGACGCCCTGTCGCTGATAAGGTCGCAGCACGTCCTCCAGCGGACCCAGTGGTGGACATTCGAGCTTGGTCTGCCCGCTCAGCCGCGCCGATCGATCCCTCCAGGACGAGGGTGCCTCCACCTGCCAACCGGGCTGCTGACGCAGGGTCGCGTCGAGGAATCCGGCCTGCACATTGCTGAAGCGGTAGCTCTTTCCCTGCTGCCTCGGTGCGCAGTCGCGCAACACCTCGTTGAACTCTTCCAAAGCTCCCGTGTCGATGAGTGCGATGCGGCCATTTTTCAGCCGCGTCATGCCGGAACCTGACAGAATCAGTCCCTGGATGTCCGCCGCCGAAAACTTCTCTCCATCTGCCGACCCGAGCGACATCTCCACGTCAAACCAGCGCTCGCCGGATTGAGTGATCTGAAACCGGGGTTCGAGCCGTTCGAAGCTCCTGCTCGTGGATGTTTGGAGCTTCTCCTCAAGCGACACCTCCCATTCCTTTTGCCATCGGGGATAGTCGCGCGCGAAGAAGCGCACGACGGCCCCTTCACCATGCAGATTCCAACGTCCCTGGGCGTCTGGGCCGGTGAAACCTGCCCCGCGCATGCGCGCCACAGCGCCGACTTCTGAACCAAAGTCGCGTGTCGAGTAGCGGGTTGTGCATTTCGGATCTGGCAGCCACAGGGATTCATCCTTGTGGGTCACGCCTACCGTCATCACGCGTGGACCGTAGGCGCACTGAAGCTGGGCTTGCAACTGACTCAAACCGCCGTTGAGCGCCAGGATGAATCGAGGCGACTGGGGCTCCAACGTGAATTCCCCAATGCCGAAGTTTGCGTCCACCTCGCTCTCGGCTTCGAGCACCGCCAGTTCCTGGCTCAAGAACAATGGAACCTGTTGTCGTGAGAGCTTCATCGGCCCACGGAAAAGGTCGCGCCATCGTTTCGGAAGGCCGACTGGATCCAATGTCGCCTCGCGAAAGACCCAGAGAGTTTCGCCTTGGATCAGTGTCAGCGGACGAAGGCCCGGCGGCAGGTTCAAGCGGATTTCACCCGAGGTTTCAAGGGTGATCTCGACCGGCACTCGCCAAGTCCCGTCACCGACTGCCAGCGGTTGAGATCGGCCTAGCGACACTCGCGGATGACCTCCCATCGCGTCCAGCAAAGCCGTTAACTCCGTCAGATTGAGCATCAGGCCGCCGGGTGTTTCGCCGTCGGCGAGCTCCTCCGCTTTGTCCAGCAAACGAACATCCTCCGGTGCCAAGGAGAACGGTTGATTCATGGGTAGTGAACTCAACGGCACCCGGCCCCCTCGCCATCGGCCTTCGAACGCGACCATCACCTTGCCTCGTTCGATCCCGGTTGAGAGTGTCTGAGGCAGCACGATGAAAATCTCAACAGGGTTACCATCGGATGCCCGGCGCAGCCGCGGCCCCGGCTCGGGTGCGGGCTCTCGGGAGTCTTTTGTGTGGGTCGGACTGGGGTTCCAAGGCAAGGGCGTCGCCGTGTCGCTTCCCCTCGGGGGACTCTTTGCCCTTTGCAAGTGGTGCAAACCCACCGCCACTGAGTGCTCGCAAATGACCCCCGCCTCACGGGCCGCGCGGCAAGTGCAGAGGTTCTCGATGTCCACCGGACCTCTGATCACAAGGCCGGCGCGAAAGGAAGCCGCACCTTCCTGAACGACCCCTTTGAGCAGGGGCGGCGACCAGTTCGACGACAGCACCTTACCGCCGGAGAGCAGGGATCGGGCCGCTGCCACCACCTCCCAGCCCGCAGACTTCGCGAGGAAGGCTTCATCTAAGCCGTTAAAACTCATCCGAACGACTGTGCCGCACAACCCTGCCGCTTGGCAAAAAGCTTTTCCTGAAAAGTCCCGAACCCACGCCCGAATTGTCAGCGCGGTCCGTCGGCGCAGGTTCAAGACGACAAAGATCACCCGGAGGCGCGGCCGCAGCCGGTGAACAGGGGACTGTCAGCCTCGGAATTGCAGCGCGGCAAGACGACGGTAGACACCCTGTTCGAGCGCTTGGAGTTCATCGTGAGTGCCACTCTCCACGATCCGGCCGTCGGCGATGACTATGATCCGGTCGACGTGACGGACGGTGGCCAGTCGGTGAGCTATGATGAACGAGGTTCGTCCCTGCATCAGTGTTTCAAGGGCTTCCTGGATCAGCCGCTCGCTCTCGGAATCTAACGAACTTGTCGCTTCATCCAGAATCAGGATCGCGGGGTTCTTCAGGATAGCCCGGGCGATGGCGATCCTTTGGCGTTGTCCCCCTGAGAGTTTGATTCCCCGATCCCCAACCAACGTCGAGTAGCCCTCGGGAAACCCTTGGATGAAATCGTGCGCGTTGGCTTGTTGGGCGGCGCGCTGAATTTCGTCCAGGGTAGCTCCCGGTTTACCATACGCGATGTTCTCGGCGATGCTACCCCCGAAAAGCATCACTTCCTGGGGCACCATGCTCATTTGAGCCCGCAGCTCGGCAAGCCTGTATTCGCGGGCATCCAGACCGTCGATCAACACCTGCCCCCGCGATGGATCGTACAGCCTAAGCAACAGCGAAATGAGCGTCGACTTGCCAGCGCCGCTCGGGCCGACAAGAGCAATCCGCTGCCCCGACAGGGCGCTCAAGCTGATGTCCTGCAACACCTCGACCCCTTGTCTCGATGGATAGGTAAAATGGACATGCTCGAACACCACGTCGCCCCGCAACCGCGCCAACTCAGACGGCTGAGCTGAAGTCAGCGAAGGCTCCACTTCTCCGTGTTCACGAAGCAGTTCTCGAACTCGCTGAGTGGCTCCGATGGCCCGTTGCAGTTGGCTGTACAATTCCGCGAACTGCCCCATCGCCCCGGCCACAAAGGTCGTGTAAAGAATGAACCGAGTGAGATCGCCAAACGTGATTTCGCCCGCCTGCAACAATCGCGCCCCTGACCACAACACCAGCACGATGGAGCCGAAAAGGGAGAAGACGACAAAGGCGATGAAACCGGCTCGCAACTTGGCGCCACGCAGGGTGGATTTGAGAAAAGTGAGCAGTCCCTCATGATAGCGGCGCAGCTCGTAACTCTCGTTTGCGAACGCCTTCACGTTCACGATCCCTTGCAGGGTTTCCTCAACAATCGTGGCGGTGTCGGCGAGGCGATCCTGGGCTTCGCGCGCGATCTTGCGCGTTTTCCTTCCGAAGACGACGGCGACCACTGTCAGCACGGGGAGGCTGACGAGCATGATGCCTGTCAGCTTGAGCGAGGTCACCGCGATCAACCCGATGCCGCCCACCAGCAACGTGCTTTGGCGCAGGAACTGCGGCAGGATCGAGATCAGCGTGTCCTCGATCTGAACCAGGTCGGCGGAGAGCCGACTAGCCAGTTCGCCGACGCGTCGTTGCGCAAAGAATGACATCGGCAGCGAGATCAATCTCGCATAGGTGTCTCGACGCAGATCCACCACGCTGCTTTGGCCCGCTGTGGAGAAAGTGAGGAAATGGAAATAGGAAAGACTGGCCTGCACCACCAGAATTCCCACCAGCAGCATCGCGGTCCGATCGACTCCAACGAGGCTTCCACTGCCCTGAGTGTGGCCCATCGCGGAGTCGATCAAACTCCCTGCAAGGTACGGAAATGAAAGGCTCAGGAGACTGGAGGCAAACAGAGAAACCATCGCGGCCGCGAAGCGGACCCTGTAAGGATGCAGATAGCCGAATAACTCCAGCGCCTGGGTGAGGGATTCTCGGTCCAGCTTGGCTTTCGGAAGTTCAACCCCCGCCTCGTCATTGCGTGAATAGCGAGCCATCCAGCGATCCTGATCAGCCGAATAATTGCTCGAGCGGCCTGCCGCTCTCGACGATCGACACCGGGCGGCCTTCGCGGTCTGGCAATGTTAGTTCGGGATCGATGCCGAGCGACCAGTATAGGGTCTTGGCGAGATCCTCTGGCGATACCGGCTTTTCCTTGGGGTAAGCGGCGTGCGCATCGCTTTTGCCGTACACCGTCCCCCCTCGGATCCCCCCTCCGGCGAGCAGGCACGGAAAGCAGGTGCTCCAATGGTCGCGGCCCCAGTTTGCATTTCCTTTTGGAGTCCGGCCCATCTCACCGACTGCCACCACCAGCGTTTCCTGCAATAATCCGCGCGCATCCAGATCCGAAATCAGCGCGGAGGTCGCTTGATCAAACGTCGGCAAAAGATGCTTTTGCACGTCATCATTGTCACGGTGGGAATCCCAGCTGTAGCCATCGACGCAATCATAGTGCACGGTCACGAACCGCACACCCGCTTCGACAAGCCGTCGCGCCATCAGGCAGGATTGGCCGAACAGATGTCGACCGTAGGCCTCCCGCAATTTCGCTGGCTCTCGCCCGATCTCCAGGGCGGCGCGCGTTTTGTCTGAGGTCACAAGCGCCAGAGCGCGCTGCCGATGGCGGTCGAACGCGGCGGCGGCGCCGTTGTCCACGTGCCGCTGCACAGCCTCGAACTGATCGAGCAGCGCGGCGCGTTCGCGGAGTTTTGCCAACGGCACTTCTGGCGCAAGCCCCTCTAGCTGGAAAGAAAGTTCTTCGTCAGGGCAGTCGCGCCAATAGGGGTTATCCGTCAGATTGCGTTTGTCGATTTTCGTCGTCAATGGATCGAATCCGCCGCCGAGCCAACCCGCGTACTGCCCCGGTCGTCGGTACTGTCCATTTTCCTGGAGCCGACCCAGCCAATTCGGCAGCACCGTGTAAGCCGGCAGATCGCGATCGAGCCCTCCCGGCGATTTTTGTGAGAGGTATTCCACCACGCTTCCGATGGAGGGCCAGTCCTGGGGCGTGGCCAGAAAACCCGCGCCGATCGGCACCTGCCAGCGCTTGCCGGTTTGCATGTAGTGGCCGCCTCCGCTGTGGTCGTTGAACGTGTGTGTCATCGTGCGGATGACGCTGTATTTGTTTGAGATGGCGGCGAGTTTGGGGAGGTGCTCAGAGATCAGAAGGTCCGGGGTTCGCGAGCGGATGGGCTTGAACGGACCTCGAATCTCGGCCGGGGCTTCCGGCTTCATGTCGAATGTCTCTAGCTGGCTGGGGCCACCAAATAGAAACAGGAAAATGACTGACTTGGCCTTCGGGTTCTGGAATGACCTCGGGCTCTCCTCCGCGGCGAGGACTTTCGGAAGCGACATCCCGAACAAACCCGCTCCCCCGATCTGCAAAAGCTTGCGGCGGGTGATCAGCCCTGAGGCGGCTGGCACGGAACGGCCATTGATGGTTAGCATGAGACGTTATCAGAACTATCCTATGACATGACCTTTCGCAAGCCCTCTATTCTCCTGACATCGGCCTCCATATAGGGCAGGGGAGCAGTTCTAAATGAGCCCACACTTTACATGATGTAACAACCCCTCCATGATGTGGAACGCCATGCTTCCAGTCGTCCACCGTGAACTGCTCGCGGCTTCTCGCCGAAGTGGCACTTACCACGCCCGTGTTGGAACCGCACTCATCGGGCTGGTCCCCATGGTTTGGATTTATCTGATAAGCGGAGCCTCAGCCCCAGCTTCGTCGCTTGGTAAATCCCTTTTCACCGGGCTCTCCATTCTTGCTTTCGTCTTTTCGTTGCTGGCCGGGACCTGGCTCACCTCCGACTGTGTGAGCAGCGAAAAACGGGAAGGCACCCTGGGTTTGCTTTTTCTCACGGACCTCAACGGTTTCGATATTCTCATTGGGAAGTTGGTTTCTTCATCGTTTGCAGCGTTCTACGGTTTACTCGCCATTGTGCCCCTGTTGGCGATAGCCATCCTGATGGGGGGTGTGACGTTGGGTGAGGTGGGAATGGTCGCGATGTTGCTGGCGAACACGATGTTCTTTTCGCTCTCCGCCGGGTTGTTCGCTTCGACCCTGACTCCCAACGGTCGAAAGGCTCTGTACGCCACCGTGCTCCTGATCTTTTCAGCGTCGATTTGGCCTCTTTTAGCGATGATGGTTTGCCAGGCCTTGGAGAAGCCGCTTTCAAATCAGGAGGGCATCCTTCTCGCTATACCAAGCCCCGTGTTTTCATGCTTCATTAGCCCGGTTGGCGGTGATGGGTCTCTGCCCCACGCCAAGTCCGCGTTTCTGTCCTCCTTGGCTTTCGTCCACTTGGAGGCCTGGCTGCTGCTGTTGCTCGCCAGTCGGTGGCTCCCCTATCTGGCGTTCGAGAGATCGAAATCCTTCGGACGTCGGGGTTGGGCCTGGCGGTGGCGGAATTGGAGCTTTGGCGAAGGCGAGGGTCGGCTTCGCTACCGACGGAAGTTGCTCGATCGAAACGCGTTTTTTTGGCTTGCGGCTCGGGAACAACGGAAACCCATTCACGTGTGGCTGATGTTGAGCACTATTTTGGGACTTTGGCTCCTGGCCGCATGGAGATACCCAAACTACTTCGCGACCCCTGAGACCTGTTTCGGCCTCGGCTTCGTCATCCAGGGTATTCTGAAAATCTGGTTCTCTTCCGAAGTCTGCGTCCGACTGAACGAGGATCGCCATTCCGGCGGGTTGGAACTGCTCCTCTCGACACCGCTGACCGTCGCGGAGATTGCGCGAGGGCAAGCGGCCGCGTTGCGAAGGCAGTTTCTGGCGCCCATGCTTTTCGTCCTCTTTTTGGAAGGAGCCTTCGTTGTTGCGATGTGGAGGACCGCCCACACGGTGGATACAGCTACGCTGAGTCTTGCTGTTGCGGCTGGTATGCTTTGTTTGCCGTTGGACCTGTGGGCTCTGCGGTGGGCTGGGATGTGGCGCGCGTTGACCCA
>CANLCA010000037.1 GCA_947487925.1 Verrucomicrobiales bacterium
CATTGTTGTCGCCAGCACCGCAACCAATTGGTATGGGCATGAGGGGGCCATTTTGCGCTACGTTTTCTTCCATAGCATCGCCTTGGCTTGCCTCGTTGGCATCTTGGTCTACCTCCAGGCATACGTCAGCCCCTTTACGAGCATGGTTGTGCCTTGAACTTGGGCACGGACCAGCGTCCGTGAACCGGATTCAGGGCAAAGAGTTCGGCAGCAGATTGCCCCCGCAGTCAAAGCGCATTTCCCCAAGCCCGCCAACACGAGTCAGGTCCGAACGTCGGCCGACCTCAGTCCAGAGCGCCTCGGAAGCTTCGATGTCCGTCAAGGAAAGCGTGTCTGCTATGCGGACGATTCGCGCGGCCTCCTGTCCGGGAAGGGCAAGGGAGAGGAGCGCCTTTTCAAGAACCTCGCGGTCGGTGTCGAAATGGATCGGGATCTTGGCGCACTGGAGGGCGAGGGCTGTGAGGGAATTGAGGTAGGTGATGCGGGGATCCATGCTGCGCACCAAGCGCGTTGTGGTGAAATCCGCAAGGCCCAAACCCACCGCGTTGCCGTGTGTCTCCGGGGTCAGGTCGCGGACGAAGAGGCGCCTGATGAAAGGCGCTGGCCGGCAAGCTCGCAGGAGCGACGAAGAGTAGCCATCCACACCGCGCCCAATGACGTTCGGATCCATGCCTGCGCCGCTGATATTCTTTCCGAGGCGGTCCACGATCAGGAGGTCAATTTCTTCAAATGGCAACCTGGGCATGAGCGCCCAAGCCTCGACCAGCAGCGGGTCTTCGCCAGATTCCATTTGCTCGAGTGGCAGCAGGGTGACCTTCGCGGTGGCATGAAATTGGTTTTCCAGAAGAGCCACCCCACAAAGGATTGGAGCGGCGCGCAGGATGACGCTGGCGATGCCCCGGATGGCACGCTCGTGACCGATCCGGCTGGCTGCCGCATGCATGGCCGACGCACCCGCTCGTTTTCCCAGCCCCACAACACACATTTTGAGCAGACCGCTGCCCAGGGAGCCCCCAAAGTCGGTGTGCGGTTTCACCCGGTTTATGACAATCACTCCATCTGCTTCGAGCGCCTCAACGCTGCAGAAGACCGGGATGCCATCGCGGCTGACGCCAATCTCACGGACTTCGAGCGATGCGTGGATGGGTGCGCCGATCGATGCTTCGGTGATGCCGTAGCTCGCAAGCACCTCCGTTTGCCCTTCCGGCGTCGCGCCGCCGTGGCTGCCCATCGCCGGGATGATGAAAGGGCTAGCGCCCGCTTCGCTCAGTTGCTCAACGATCCTCAGCACAACCGTCGAAAGATTGGCGATTCCGCGGCTGCCAACCGCCACCGCCACCCGGGCTCCTGGCACTATTCGAGGTCGGATCTTTTCGAATTCTTGAACCATCGCAGCGTGGAGATCGAGCGGCGGGGGCTGTGGAAAAAGTTGCCGCAGGCGGAACATTCGTGGAAACTGAGTGCTCATCCGTGTTTTGTCTTGGTTGCTGGGCGGCTTTTTCGATCAAGGCGTCGCCACCGCCCGATAGAAGCGCGTTCTGTCCATCACCGGCAATGTCGCGGGTATGACCACGGCCGCCGTGTCGGCTGTGATTGTGGTCCATGGAACCCAGACCGTCTGGCCAGAGAGGTTGGTCGTGGTCTCAATTCGATAAATGGCCCCCGATTTGCCCACGAGCTGCAAGCCTGTGTGGACGCTGTAAAGCAATCGCGGCTGCTCGGTGGCTGAGGACGTCAGGATATCAAAACTCCGTTCAGCGAACGCAGGACCATAATCTTCGTTCCCATCCTGGCGCGCGCGGACCGTCACTCGGCCCGAGGTTGTCACCGTCAGCAGGCTGCCTGTTATCGTGCCCGGCCCGGAAACGAGCTCGTAGCGCACGGGCAGCCCTGAGCTGGAGATCCCAGCCAGCGTCAGAGGGGGGGCGCCAACCGTTTGGTTCGGGATCGCGGGAAGGTCCACGGTTTGCACACGACGATATCGGACGGTCAGACTGTTGGTCGTTCCCTTGGCGACTGAGACTAAAAGGTTGGCGGGCGTGATGAAGTCCTTCACGGATTTGAATTCGAGTTCAAAGTCGAATGGCAGAACGATTGCCCGAGTGGCTGCTCCAACTTGATAAGACGGGTCTCCGCCTTTAAATCGCCATCCAGCCCCCGCTTCATTGGCTGCTACTGGGGTCAGGTTCATTTCCAGTAGTCCGGTGTCGTCGGCGTAGTCGCCGAGCCTCACACCCAAAGGGCTTACACCCCCGCTGGTGGCGTTCGTCGGGTTGAGGCTCAGTTGATCCGCAAGTTCAATGAGGTTCACGACATTGGGATCGATGGCCTTGACATAGATTTGATCCCTATCCACGGCTACGAATATGCCAGCAGGATAGAATTTTCCATCCTTGTAGCGGATGGAGTAGGGGCCACCGCTGTTGCCGGGGTAGGAGAGGAGATCGCTTGAGGTATAGAGTGTGCCGTGTGGCAACCCCAGCACCTGGGTCAGCCCAATCTGTCGGATCGGAGTTTCGTGGATCTTCTCCTGATCCGAGCTCGCGATGCCGTCCATTGGATAGCCGGTGATCACGGCGTCCCGGATTCCGGTCAGCCACTCGCTCCGGATCTCGGCAGACGCCAAGTAGCCGCCGAACCCACCCCGGCCGGCGGGTTCTGTAAAAAAGAGCGCTGCCGCATCAAGCTCCTGCGAGAATACGGAGCTCTTCGTGCCGTCGATCCG
The DNA here is from genome assembly GCA_947487925.1 of Verrucomicrobiales bacterium. GTDB lineage: Bacteria > Verrucomicrobiota > Verrucomicrobiia > Limisphaerales > F1-80-MAGS106 > F1-80-MAGS106. Next base: position 2,726 of record CANLCA010000037.1, read on the forward strand.
GCGTTGACTCGCATACCCCTCGTTGAGGAGCCAGCCCCTGGGCACTTGCGGAGGGGGTTGATGGGTACCTCGATGTTTTTGGAAGAACCATCGGACGCGGCTTACGTCGCCGAAAGTCTTCTGGTCGAAGACAACATGCCCCGCGGTGAGGGCGACTCTTTCCCGGACGACAAAACCGGTGCCCACGGCGCCATCTCCTCGGGTGATCTCTCCCACCATCGAATAGTTTGCCGTGCCAAATGGTGTCACGGCAGGCTTGGTGCGATCCGTCGTGGCGGTGACTGCGGAAGAGTACACGGCATGGACCTCAGGGGCGTTGTTTTGTCGAACCTCGACATTCATGATCCCCGGTGGCAACAATCCATCTACCGGTTTAAATTGGACGGTGTAGGTCCCGATGTTCAGCCCTGTTACCTTCGTCCCGCTCGCCCGGTATGCGGCATCGGCTTCCTCGATAAACTTCCATCCACCCAGGATCGTGCCCTCCAGCAAGAATGACAGGTCCCCCTGCCTCGCTCCCGAGGTTGAAGTGTAAAATCCTTCGATGATTGTCGTGTTTCCATGGGTTGTGTCGATGACCATCGCAAGTGGGTGGCCGTAGCCATTGGCCGGCTTGAATTCGATCTCGAAGGTCCCCTCGGGCAGGCCGTCCGAGGTCGTTCCGCCCGCTCGCCACGGGCGCTCCCCAACGAAGCGCCAGAAGCCGCCACTGCCGGGAGGGTTTGTATTGACCTTGATCCTGGCATCCCGGCTAGGCAGGGGAACAGGTTCTTTTTGGTACGCGGACAGATAACGGGAATCATCATCCACGATGGTCACGGTGGAGCGTGAGGCACCGAAGGCTACTGTCGCTCCCGGGCTTTCGGCAGTTATCTCCACGACGAAAGATTCATTGCCCTCATAGGCCAGATCATTGATGAGTGTGATGGCAGCGAGCTTATTGGTCTCGGGACCGTCGAAATCCAGGAAAGTTTGTTGCAGGCTGAAATCTCCGTCGGCGTCTTCAAACACGCGCGCTGATCCATTGATGGTTTTCAGACCAACGCGGCCCGGGGCGCTGATGTTTTTGCGAATTGAGATAATGAGCAGCCCGGCGGCTTCACTCACAGAGTATGTCAATTCGTCGAGGGAGAAGACGGGGCTGGCCAACTGGACCGCCAGGAACACACGCACTTCAGTTTGAGCCCCCGTGATCGTGTCTGTGATTTGATAGGCGAAATCCGTAATGCCCGCAAAGGCGGTCGGTGGAGTGTAAAGAAACTGCCGCGAATCAAGCGTCACCAATCCTGAGGAGGGCTGACGAAGCAGTGTGTATTGCAAGCCTTCAATCCCGGTGGTTAAGGGCATGATGCCAGTGGGAGATCCAGGAGTGGCGATCACTTGTGCGGGCGGGGGCAAAGACACTTTGAAGGAGCGCAGCACGGGTGTTGCGGCCTCGAAACTGGCGTTGCCAAGCTGGGTCGCTCGGATGCTGACTGTGCCGGCCCCGGTCAGTGTGACGATTCCATTCGCGACTCGCGCGGGCCCGGAAACCCAAGAGAAGCCAACTGGCAACCCCGAGCTGGCCGTGGCGACCAAGGTGAAAGGGGCGTCAGTCAGCACTCGATCGGGGAGGGGACCGAAGGCGAGGGTTTGCTGAGCGAGCGCTGTGACGGTCAACACTGCGGGATTGCTGGTCACGCTTCCCGCGGCGTTGCGGACGGTGGCCGTGTAGCTCCCGGCGTCTGAGGCCGCCGCGTTCGCGATGACCAGGGTGCCGCTGTTCGCCCCAAGGATGTCTTCGCCGTTCTTTTTCCATTGGTAAGTCAGAGGCGCGGTTCCTGCGGCGATGATCTGAAAGCTCGCCCTTGAAGAAAGGGCGACAACCATAGTTTGTGGCTGGGACTTGATCTCCGGCATTATGACGGTGGCGATGGTTGTTTCGTCTGCGCCAATGTCCGACGCGCCGTCCCGCGGGTCGTGGTCCAAATCCTGTGCGGTCACGTATTCCGATGAGCCCTTTCCGGTCGCGGGCGAGTTTGTGGCCAGATGAAAATCGTACACATCAAAAGTATCGCCTTCGACGGTGACGGCGGGAGCATCGGCAACGTCGAGCCGGTCTACGGAAGTGATATCCCCCGTGACGATGAAGCGGTTGGTTGTATTGTCCAGAATGTAGAAGGAGGCGGCCTGGTTGATCCTGAAGCGGACAATTCTGCCGACGTACGCGCGTGGCGGATGGGTGGAGGTCGTAGTTGTGAAGGCGGTGACCCCCTTGAAGCGGTCGTAAGTGGCAGCCAGCCGTTGATCGGTTGCCAGGACCATCGTGAGGGGGTCCGAGCCGAGATTTCCGCTCGCGCCAGGCAGGTCGTTGACTTGAGAGATATCCGTCAGCGCGGCCGCATTGTTGTCAAAAACATGGCCCGAGGTGTTGCCGAAAAACAGGTTGTTGACCAATGTCAGTGTCGAGACTGTGGGCTCGTAGACATCGAAGTTCTTGTTCTTGAAAAACAAGTTGTTGGCGACGACGGCGCCGGAACCTCCGGAAAAGTTGATGCCTCCTCCTCCCCCGGCGGCTTGATTGAAGGCGAAGGTATTGTGAGCGACGTAGCCGGCCCCGGCTAAGTGGACACCTCCCGCTTGGGAATAGCCATCGTTGCCTACGATCAAATTATTTTGAATCGTGACCCGGCCGTTCGCCAGCGCGTAAATCGCCCCCCCTGAATTCCCGGAGTAGCCGATGCCGAGGTTGCGGTTACCAACGAGCGTGTTCCCTTCGATGATCGTGCCAGGCGTCGTGCAATAGATGCCGGCTCCGGCTGTGAAATTGTTTGCCCACAGCTGGTTGTTCGCGATCAGGTTCCATCCAATATAGGGTGGTTGAGCGGCACTTCCAGTGATTGAGATCCCGCACCCGTATCCGACTACTCCAGGGCCCCCTGCGTCCTTGTGGTTGGCGAAGATTCTGTTACTGACCAGGGCTGCTCCCGCGTTCGATATGAGAACGCCGCCGCCGAATGTTCCACCGTGGTAATAGGAGGCGCGATTGTCATACACATCGGTGTGGATCAAGACCGGGTTGGAGCCGGTAAGGCTTATTCCAGATCCTTTCCTGTCGTATTTTCCATTGGCCCTGACGACGCAGTTTGCAATCACGGTTGGGGTGAGCGTGGCGCTGGAAATACCGAAGGCCTCTGCGTCGCGCACGGTGACCCCATCCAATAGGGTTGAGTCGGCCATGGCGAGGGCTGTGGGAACACCTGTGCCATCCACGCTCGTGGCGTAGGACAGGCTGTTGCGAATGGCGAAATCGCCTGTCTTGAAACCACCGTATAGGCTCTCGTTCGGCTCTAGTTGGACGAGGCCAGCGTACGCTCCTTGTTCTGCCAGGATGGCGACCGGCGCAGAAGGGGTGCCCTCCGCCGTTTGGAAGGCTTTTGCAAATGTGGCAAAAGGTGCCCCCGCGGCGCCGGTTCCCGTGACGTCTGATCCCCGGCTCTTGCTCACATGTACGAAAACGGAAAACACGCCCACCGCCAAGGGCGTTGTGTCGTGTCTACCGTCTGAGTCTGACACTTCGATCATCGCCACCCGGATGCCTGGCTGCGATGGAACCCCAGAGATTGCACCCGCCGGATCGACAAGCAGGCCGTTCTGGAGTATTCGTGAAAATTGCGGTGGCCCTGATCCGTCCACTAGCCTCCAGCGATAAGGTGGCACTCCGCCGGTTGCCGAAAGCGCCCAGTCATAGGCAGTGCCTAGAAGGGCCGGGCTTGGTGATGTTGTCACTATCCGAAGTCTGCCGCTCCGTTCCGAATCGGCGACGAGCGGGTGGGTGCTTTCTTGATATTCGATGAGATTCGTGCGGCCATCGCCGTCAGGATCCCCTTCCGGCCCGTGATCCCCGGTTGCCTTGGCAGGATCGAGCCCAAATCTTAGCTTCCACGATGACGGCAGACCCGTTTGCACCTCATCTTCAGAGAGAATTGTTACTTGGGCTGGTAGACTTGTCACATTACCGGCCGGATTGGAGACCACAACCGCATAGCTGCCGGTGTCGTCGAGTGAGGCCACGTTGAAAGCGAGTACCGCGGTGGTTTGGTTCGCGAGGTCTGTGTTATTCTTCTTCCACTGATAGCGAAGAAGGGGCGTTCCAGTAGCGGCGACGGTGAGGACGAAACTCGAACCTGCATTGGTCGACACGCTGGCCGGATGGGAAAGTATCTGCGGAGACATGGGCAGCCTGGGATCGCCTGCCACGAGTTTGAGGTCGTCCACGTAGAGCGTGCCGTCTGTCTGGCTGTAAGGATAAGAACCTATTGTATGACGGAACCGCAACTGCACGGGCTGGCTTAATGCGATGTTCTGACTCGCGACGGCGTCATCGAAGTCCAGGGTCACCGAATCCATCACGGAGTGGGTCTCCTCCCAACGGGTTGGGTTGTGGCTCAGAACACGCGGCCCTGCGGCTCGAAGGGTTGGTAACCAAAGAGCGATCGAAAGCAGGAGAAATGGTGAAATGTGAATTTTCAATCGACCCGCAACAGTAGCCGTTTTTAGGCGTCGGCACAATCAAAAAGGCCCCTCATTCTGTCGAGCTTTCAACTCCCGGAAAAGGCATTGATGCCACACGGTCAATCCCCACTCGATTGCCTTTACAGAGAGGGTCTTCGTTGCTAGTGTGGGCTATGAGCTTGAACTCTCAAAGTCTCCTCGCTGGCGCCCGCCGCTTTTCAAAGGTGTCTCTCTTCATTTGCGCCTTGGAAATGATGGGGGCTGATGCCGTGTTTTCCGGGCCGCAGAAGGGCGAGAAGACGGCTCCGTTCAAGGTCCTCTCAATTGCCGATGGGAAGGACGGTGTCGAGCGAGATCCGATCGCGGACAATTTGGGCGCGCCCACCGCGATTGTGTTTGTCCACGCGATCGAACGTTCCATGGTGCCTCTGCTCAGAGTTATCGACGAGTACGGAGCCTCCCAGAAGGAGCGCCTGAAAACTGAGGTGGTCTTTCTGTCAGCCGATAGGATCGAGGGGGAACAAAGGCTCAGGGCTGTCATGAAATCGCTTCACTTGAAATCCAGGGTTGGGCTGTCCTTGGACGGCCTTGAAGGGCCTGGGAATTACGGATTGAACAAGGAATGCATGATGACCATCGTGGCCTCGCGCGAGAACAAGGTCGGCGCGAATTTTGCCCTCGTGCAGCCTGGGATTGCCGACGCGACGAAGGTCATTGCCGCTATCGCGGCCGTGTGCGGGGACGAGCATCCTCCAACTTCCGAGGCACTGATGGCGTTGGTTCAGCCTGGAGCCAGGGGCCGAATGGCTGGAGGCAGCGGGCCGTCGCGTCCGGGACAGGAAAGCAACGGCACCACGAAAGCGGGTCCCAAGGTGGAGGCGCCCGGTGCGGTTCCGTCGGACCCCACCGTGAACAGGTTGTTGCGGCAATTCATTCGTTCCACAAACGATGTCGCCACGGTTGACCGAGTGTCTATTGAAGTGCGAAAGCATGTCCAAGGCAACCTGGATCTGACAAAACAGGCCGCCGATGGCTGGACCCGCGTTTTGCATTTTGGGACAAACTACGGCAACGAGTATTCTCGAAAAATAGGTCGTGAGATGTTGGAGGTGTGGGGGAAGGAGAACACTCAGAAGCCGCTTCGAGCTCAATAATTGCCCATGCAGTTGGCAAAGCAACACCCAGGCTCTGCAAGTAGACCAGCGAGGGACCCGTGTCCGGAGCTTCTTTCGAAGTGATGGTTTTGGGTGTCAATGCGTGGGTCTCCTCCTGAAACAAAAAGTACTGACAGACACCCGATGCAATCCATTGGCTCACAGTTTTGGTGGCCGTGTTTTTTTCGGATTTCGTGGATCCTGTCACTCGTTTCGATTGCGGATCCTGCCCTTCTTGCCACGGAATCCTTTCGCACCTCGATCCTCCCGATCCTGACCAAAGCGGGTTGCAATGCGGGAGCCTGCCACGGAGCGGCGACGGGGCAGGGCGGGTTCCGTCTCAGTTTGCTGGGCTACGACCCCGAGGAGGATCACCTCCGGATCACCCGGGAACTGGGTGGACGCAGGGTTGACTTAAATGCCCCCACCAACAGTTTGCTGCTGCGCAAACCTTCCGGGGAGATTGATCATGAAGGGGGACGACGCCTGAAAAACAGCTCCTCGGGTTATGCCCTAGTGAGAGACTGGATCGATCGCGGCGCTCCCTACGGATCGAAAGATGTGGTTGTGTCTCGGATAGAAGTCTCTCCGGCCGAATCCTTTCTGGAGAGCGAGTCTCTCCAAAAAACGCCCTCCAACCGAGGCCGCGAGCCGAAGCGGGATGCGGATCGTCCAACGCCCAACGCCCAACCTTCAAACCCGAGGGTTGAACGGCTCGTTGAAAGCACAACCAAAGCGGTCCCTCTGAGAGTGGTCGCGTTCCTCAGCAATGGGACTCAGGAGGACGTGACAGCGTTGGCCTTGATCACCTCCAATGACGAGGCGGTGGCGGAGGTGCTCCCCGACGCATCCGTGAGAATGCGAAGCCCGGGTGTTGCCAGCGTCATGGTTCGTTATTCTGGACAAGTGGCTGCGGCCCGTTTTTCCTCCCCGTTCGCGAGTGATCATCCACGTCCTCGTGCCCGCCTTTCGAACAACCTGATCGATGACGAGATCAACAAAGAGCAGGCGAGACTTCGAGTTTCCGCGGCCGTCCAAAGTGAGGCTTCCGAGTTTTTGCGGCGGATTTATTTGGATCTCATCGGTCGATTGCCTTCGACGACAGAGGCTCTTGAGTTCCTGCATCGCAAGGACGACCGAAGTTCCCGCGGGACTTTGATCGACCGACTGTTGGCCCGGGAAGAATTCACCGATTTTTGGACGCTCCGGCTGGGTGATTGGTTGTTGGTAGGTGGAAAGCGTTCTTCCGCGGAATCCGCCAAAGCCTACCAAGGCTGGCTTCGGGGGCAGGTGTCTTCCAATGTTCCTGTGAACACGATGGTCAGGACGATTTTGACCTCGCGTGGAGACATGGCCACGAACGGGCCCGCCAACTTTTTTGCTTTGGCGACTGACCCGCGAGACCTCGGGGAGTCGGTTGGGAGCATGTTCTTGGGAGCGCAAATTGCCTGCGCCCGATGCCATGCCCATCCCGCAGACCGCTGGACTCAAGGGGATTACTACCATTTTGCGGCATGGTTGGCGGGCATCAAACGGGATGGAAACGTGGTGCGATCGCAGGCGCACGCAGAGTTTTTGGATTCCAAAGGGCATCGGGTTGTGACACCCAGGGTGCTGGGTGGCAGTGCTACCCCGCTGATTCATGATGCCGACAGGCTCGTCACTCTCGCTCACTGGATCGCTTCCCCGGAAAATCCATTTTTCTCACAGGCGTTCGTGAATCGGATCTGGAACCACCTCATGGGGCGAGGACTCTTTGAGCCCGTGGACGACTTGCGTCCGACCAATCCTGCAACATTTCCGGCGCTGCTGGACCGCCTCGCGTTCAAGTTTCGTTCGGAGGGTTTCGACATGCGTGGCCTCATCCGAACCATCGTTCTCTCGAGAGCCTACCAAAGGACTTCGCGTGTGGCAGGGACCGATCTGGAGCACGATCGACTCTATGCACGCGCGGTGGTGAAGGACATTCAGGCGCAGGTTTTCGCCGACGCGATCGCTCAAGTGACCGGCGTGGCGGATCAATTCGAGGGCCATGCGACTGGAACCCGCGCGGTGACTTTGATCGGGTCGCGTGATGAATCTTATGCCATGGATGTCCTAGGGCGCTGTTCCCGAGAACGGCGCTGTGAAACAAGCGGACGGGGAGGGGGCCTGGCCCAGGCTTTACATCTCATCAATGGATCGAGCATCAACTCCAAGCTCGAGGGCGGCGTGGTCGGGGAACTGATGCGGGCCAGGGCTAGCGATCGTGAGATCGTTAAAGAATTGTATTTGCGTGCCTATGCCAGGCTGCCTGGAAAGGTTGAGATCGCAGAGTGGAGTTCATTGATCGGGAGCAAACCTTCCCGGAGCGAGGCCGTGCAGGATTTGTTATGGACTTTGCTGAACTCTCGAGAGTTTGCTTTCAATCACTAGGACTGTCATGGTCCAACAGAAAATCCCTATGCAACCCTACTCTTTCGGAAACTCGTCGTGGTTCTCACGATGCGACGGAGTTTCGCGCAGAGACTTTCTCCACGTGGGGTTGATTGGGGGTGTCGGTTTGAGTCTGGCGGAGTGGTTTAAGTTGCGTGCGGCGACGGCTCCAGCGCGGGGTTCTGGAGAAAGGTTGGCAAGAGCCAAGTCTTGTATTTTGATTTGGCTCGATGGCGGTCCGAGCCACATCGATACTTTCGATCCGAAGCCGGAGGCTCCTTCAGAAGTGCGAAGCCCTTTTGGCTCGATACGCACTGCCATCCCTGGCGTTCATGTGTGCGAGCATCTTCCTCTCACGGCTAAAGTGATGGGGAATGTGGCCTTGATCCGCTCGCTGACTCATGAGTTAGGAAATCACGACACAGGAGCACGGTTCCTTCTGACCGGTCATCGGCCTGTGCCCTCGTTTCAATCGCCTAGCTTGGGGAGTCTTGTCGCCCACGAGACGGGGTTCAAGGCCGCCTTGCCACCATACGTGGCCATTCCTGGGGACGGCGTGGGAGGTGATTCCAATGGGGCGCGATCAGGATTCCTTCCCTCCTTTTGCAACGCCTTCAA
>CANLCA010000038.1 GCA_947487925.1 Verrucomicrobiales bacterium
CACCGAGCCAGCTTCCGAACACCCCCGAGGCGACCACGACCCAAGGTGCAATCGCCATCGGGTGCATAATCGCATCGAGCCAATGGCCCACCGCAGCAGTTTTCCCTTCCAGATACTGGACTCGCACCCACAGGCCGTAGGCGAATCCCAGCAGAACGATGCCGGCCATCGCCGTGGCTCCGATGAGCGCCCAGGGATTCCGTTTAAGCCACGACCAGGCCTTGCGCCAGGCGCTCGCGGGTCTAGCGAGGATCGGTTCGTGGTTCAGGAACCGGCCCAGCTCTTCAGCCAATTCTCGCGCCGAATGGAAGCGCCGCTCGGGACGTTTCTCCAAACACTTGAGGCAAATCGTCTCAAGGTCTGGTGGCGTCTGCGGATGGGATTTCGATGGCCGAACCGGCTCGGCTTCCATTACCTGGCGAACGGTTTCCAGCGGTGTCGCGCTGGCAAACGGCGGCTTCCCGGTGAGCATCTGGTAAAGGATCGCCCCCAGTGAATACACGTCACTCTGCGGGCCCACTTGATCCGGCCGTCCCGAAGCCTGTTCCGGTGGCATGTAACTCGGGGTTCCCATCAAGGCCCCCGTTTGCGTGAGGTCACTCTTCTGCTCCACGCGTTTAGCCAATCCGAAGTCCGTGATGCGCGGCTTACCATCGGCGTCGATCAGAATGTTGTGCGGCTTGAGATCGCGGTGCAGCGTGCCGCGCTGGTGCGCGTAGTGAATCGCTTCCGCGATCGTCTTGATAAACGCCGCCGCGCTGGCCGGGGGCAGGGGATTCTCCCGGATATAGTCGGCGAGGTTTTTGCCCTCGACGTAGTCCATCGAGAAATAGTGCAGGCCCTCGTGCTCGCCGACTTCGTGGATGGCAACGATGTTCGGGTGCTGCAAGTTGGCGGCCGCCTCGGCCTCCGTGTGGAAGCGCTGCACGTCGACCTCGCTGGCGAGCTTTCCGGACAGAATCATCTTCAAGGCCACGGTGCGGTTGAGCTTCACCTGGCGCGCCTGGTAAACCACACCCATGCCGCCGCGCGCGATTTCCCCAAGCAACTCGTAGTCGCCGAAGTAACGCAGCGCGGGCGAAATCAGTGACCTGGCGGCAGGTGGATTCAAGGCTTCCTGCACGTGCGGACTGCCGGCCGTCGAGGAGATCCCCGTTCGCGCACTGTCCGGATCAGGAATGAAGGCGATCAGGGCGAGGCAATTGGGGCACAATCCTTGCAGGGAGCCGGGCGCAATGGCCACGCCGCATTGGGGACAAAATCGATGAGCCGTATTTTTCATAGAATTCCGTTTCCATCTCTCAGAACGGAATCTGCGTCCGACTATTACAGACTATTTCGCCGGTTTCACCCTCGCATGGCGGCGAGCAAGTGCCGCATCTCGGCATCGACTTCCGACGGGTTGCCCACCGTGGCCGCCACCTCCAGGCGCACCAACTCGCGGTAACGGCTGCGGAGACGGCTTACGGCCACGGCAACCGCGTTGGGGCTCTGCTTGAGTTGCGCCGCCACCGGCTCATAATCGCCGGCCTCCGCCGTATCGGTGATGAAGGGACGCAACCGGGCAAACGTGGATTCTTTGCCGGCCGACACTTGTTCGGCCCGCAATCGTTCCAGTGCCTGGTCCAACACGGCGATCGCCCAGCGGCGGTCGAACAATTGGTCGGCGCTCAACTGGTTCTTGGCCTCAAGCTGGTAGAGCTGGTCGGCGTGCTCCGCATCCAAGGACAACCGGACGCCGCCCCCGCCCCGCTTCCGCGCCCGCTCGCGGTCCGCGGCATCGGCAACCAAATGATTCAGGCAGACTCTTAAAAAGGAACGGAACCTGCCATGGTCCGGCGTCACCTCTCGAAACGCCCGACGCTCGATGAGGTGCGCAAAAAAGTCCTGAACCAGATCTTGCGCGTCCTGACTCGGATGACCGCGCCGCCTCAAATACGCGTACAACGGGAACCAATAAGCGCGGCAAAGCTGCTCCAGCGCCCGCTGCGAATCCGGGGAGGGCGACTCGCCGGCCGCCAGCACAACGCTCCAATGTGTGGTGCCAAACGCGGCGTGGCTTTCCAGAGGGACGCTCATATTGGCAGGCTCTTGTTTGGTGGGCAATAGCAGTCCGTTTCAAACGGCCCTCGCCAACTGGCGGAGATCCATGGGCAGGCGGAACAGTGTTCCAAACAACACATGTCAACCCATGAAATTGTCCACGGTGACGGAGAGTCCCGGCATCCCGCGCGGTTCAACGCTTTCTCCGCGCCGAATGATACGAGTCTATGTGAATTCGCCTGCATTCGGCTGGCGGAACAAGTGTCACGGTTCGCCGGAGAGGTCCAGCACCTAATACTCCGTAATGCCCGCTTCGGCATAGGCGCGGGCCTTTCGCCCCGCGTCGAAATCAAGGCTCGAGTCCGACACTTCCACGAGCAGGAGAACGTCTTCCGGCTTGGGATGAGCGTTTCAATAATAATCATCTCGATAACAGAGGACGGCAAGGTCTGGAATCGGTTCAGAAACCCCGGTCAATCGGATCGGAGTCTGACTGCGGACCACAAAAGCTTGGCCATGGCGCTGCGTGAAAATCGCATCCAACCTCGTTACTGAGGCCGCATGGGCGGGTCCAATGGGCACAGATTCGAGAATCTCTCCTTCGAGCGGTTCGAGTCGTTGATGGTTTGGACTGAGGACGCCCGCGTCCGCGAGCCGATAAAACTCCTCAACCGGTGTTGGAGTCGCGACGGCCACACTGATCAGTGCAAGGTAGGAACGGGAGGACTAACGTGCAAGCCGGATTTTCCATTGCGCGCGGGCACCCAGGGCCAATTCATGAGACCCGGCGGACGGAGCGCAGATAACCTTGTCCGCGAGTTCTTTTCTGAATTCGAGGCACGCTACGCGGACGAGGTCGACCGCGCTCCGTCATTGCCGGCTGTGGAAAGAGGAATCCTATCGAGGCCCGCCGCAGGTTCAGGGGAGGACCGCAGGCTGAGATGGTAAAAAGGAGAAGAGAATCGGGGTGCCAGCAGCAACATCGGCGAAACGTTGTGACCGCTCTGAATGCTCTCCTTTGTCTGCAAACTTTGAAAAAGATGGCAATTCCACTCTGAATCTACTTTCCGAAGTGGATCCTGGGATGATCGGGCCTATGGGTGGGCCGTCGACGGCTCACCCAGAGGACAGCAGGGCGTCAGTATCCGTTTCTCATCGTTGTCCCAGCGTTCTTTCTTGCTCCAATCCATCTCCGATGTCTATCGTGGAACTACGATCCGAAACCAAATTCCTAGTAGTCGTCCATCATGAATGTGCAGGCCGCGTTGGATCTTCGCAGCCAGGTGGAGCAGTTCTTGCTCAAACACCGGACCGGACTGCTGACCCTTCTGTTCACGGACATCGTCGGCTCGACCCAGCTTAAGCAGGGATTGGGTGATACGCATGCTGTCCTGAACATCCAGCGCCACCACGCCCTGGTCCGCGAAACCCTCAAGCTCTTTGCAGAGGCCGAGGAGATTGGCACCGCCGGGGACTCATTCTTCATCGTTTTCGCCAAGCCTTCGGACGCTGTAAAATTTGCTCTCCTGTTGCAGTCAGCCTTGAGGAAACTGGCGGTTCAGACCGGGTTGACCCTGGCTGACCGTATCGGAATTCACCTGGGTGAAGTATTCATCGAGGAGCACCAGGACTCCAACAAACCCAAGGATCTTTATGGGTTGCAGGTAGATACCTGCGCCCGGGTCATGTCCCTTGCGGAAGGCGGACAGATTTTGCTGACGCGATCGCCCTTCGACAATGCGCGGCAAGTGCTCAAAGGACGAGATCTGGCAGGGCTCGAACCACTGGCTTGGCTGAACCATGGGCCTTATCTGCTCAAGGGAGTCGAGGAACCGCTGGAAATCTGTGAGGTAGGCGAGACCGGGCTTTCGCCCTTGAGCACACCCGCCAACAGCGAGAAGGCCCAGCGTCATGTTTCAGCGGGTCAGGAACCGGTGCTGGGCTGGCGTCCGGCCGTGGGCCAGCCCGTGCCCGGGACGCGATGGGTGTTGGAGGAAAAACTGGGTGAGGGTGGCTTTGGGGAAGTCTGGCTGGGAATGCACGAGCAACTCAAAGAGAAGCGGGTGTTCAAGTTTTGCTTCCGGGCGGACCGGGTACGGTCGTTGCGGCGCGAGGTGACCTTGTTCCGAGTATTGAAGGAACGCATGGGGGAACATCCGAACATTGCGGCGGTGCGGGAGGTCTTCTTCGACGAGCCGCCCTATTACATCGAGCTGGAATATGTGGCGGGGCGCGATTTGAAAACGTGGTGTGAAGCCCGAGGCGGAGTGGACAAGGTTCCAGTGGAGACACGAATCGAGATCGCGGCGCAGATCGCCGAAGGTCTGCAGGCAGCGCACGAGGCCGGAGTGATCCATCGGGATGTGAAACCCGGCAACGTCCTCATCTCTCAACCCTCGACCGTCGGTCAAACTCACCGACTTCGGCATCGGCCAAGTCGTCTCCGAGGAAATTCTGGGTGGTATGACGCGCGGGGGTTTCACCCAAACCTTGAGTGCATCGAGTTCGTCCTACGGCGGCACTCAGATGTACATGGCGCCCGAGTTGTTGGCCGGGAAGCCCGCCTCGACGCGTTCCGACATCTACTCAGTAGGCGTGATCCTTTATCAACTGATCGTTGGGGATTTCCATAAGCCACTCTCGACGGATTGGGGAGATTCCATTTCCGATCCGTTGTTGCGAGAGGACCTCAAGCGCTGCTTCGCTGGAGATCCGCACGCACGTTTCGCTTCGGTGGTCCTGTTGACGGAGAACCTGCGTGGCCTGCCCGAGCGACGGGCGGAGTTGGGGCGCCAAAAAGCTGAACAAGCCGCACGTGAACGGGCTGCTTACCGGCGAGGTATTGTTCGAACGGCGGCGTTGGCGGCACTGATCGTTGCCGTGGTCACTTCGATGGCATTAGTCGCCTGGCGGCAGTCTGACCTCGCCGAACAGCAGACTCGCCTTTTCAAAGAGGAAGCTATCAAGGCTGACAAAGTCTCCAGATTTGCCCGCCACCAGCTGATTCGCGCCGAAGAGGAGCACAAGCGCGCGGAACACAATCTCTACATTGCCAACATGAACCTGGCGGGGCAAGCGTGGGAACAGAACAATGTCGGGCGAGTGCGCCAGTTGTTGGAGGAGACGGCCGGGTATCCGGGGCGGGGTTTTGAATGGTACTACTGGCAACGGCAAACGCACCTGGAGCTAAGAACCCTGCGAGGGCACAGCTCTCGGATAGAGTCTGTGGCCTTTTCGCCGGATGGCCAGCGGATTGTCACCGGCAGTGGGGATATGACGGCCAAGGTGTGGGAGGCCGCCACACCCGAGCAGGTAGCGGCGTGGGAAAACGAGGAGCGGAGCGCCGTGAAATAGTCTGAAAAGCGTACAGACCTTGGGGTGAGACCTTAAGTGAGCCATCAACAGAACTTGGCCAACCGACGGGGTAGGGGTAGCGGCATGTATGGAGAGTGTGACAAGGCAAAGATGGGAAGGTGAGATGAACGTCCGCAAGGGCAAAGACCGGCCAGAGTAAGCTTCATAGGCCAAGTTGGAAGGAGTTCATCAGACTGGCGCTTCAGCCCGTAATGTCCCAAAACTCGAATACTTGTACGGCGCTTTGGCTATGAAGAGCGTCTACACGCCAGTCTTCAGATTGAGAAGTCGACGATTTCGGAGGAATCTCCATCGTCGCGACCAATGGATGCCGATGGAGTTGTACTGATTTGCTTGGCTCGGTGGATGAACAAGAACCAGCAGAACGTGGTCGCATACCTGAAGGAGGAAGTTGGAGTACTGAAAGAACATCTTGGAGCAAAACGCGTGCGATTCACCGACGAGCAGCGCGGGCGACTGGCCAGGAAAGCTGAGAAGATTCGATTTGGGAAACTGAAAGAGATTCCGGCCATCGTCACACCACAGACTCTCCTGGCCTGGCATCGGCGGTTAATCGCCAAGAAGTATGACTCGAGTTCTAAACGGGTTGGATGGCCGCGGACCAAAGTGTCAATCGCCGAGTTGATCGTGCGTCTGGCTCAGGAGAACCGAACCTGGGGTTATAGGTCGATTGACGGGGCGTTGCTCAATCGTGGACACGAGGTGGGGAGGAGCCCCATCGCTCGCGTGCTCAAGAAGGCTGGGATCTAGCCAGCGCCGCGACGGAAGCAGGGCATGACCTGGGCGGAACGAGGGCCCAAAATCTGAGTGTTATCATGCGCGATACAGCCCCTATGTTGCAGAAATCCTCGGAAAATCAAAAAGGAAAGAAGGCAGGGAGCGGCAGTTCTCATCTCCGAACTCGAACCGCCAGAAACGAGAGACCAAGGGCGCAAGCGGTGAAGGCAAGACCGTTGGGAGTCCGCGCTGTCCATTCACCCCACGGCCAAGGAAAGCCGAAGAATGCGTAGTTCAAACCGAAAAAGAGCCAGGTCGCGACCAGCAGAAGCGGCCCGAGACTCACACGGGCGGAAGCCATGAGAAGGCCTTTCCGCTGAAGCCACAGGGCCATCGCTACGGCCCCACCCAGCGGAACCACGAGATAAACCGCCCACCCCAGCCACGGGACGATTGCATGCTGCTGATAGACCACTGCACGCAGGGTCTTACCTGCGATGGGAAGCACGGTCACTGGTAAGATCCAGCAAGCCCAGGCTCGATCGCCAGCGACAGCAACAATCGGAATGAGACCTAGAATCAATCCGAAGTCGTAAAACCGGTTCACCCAGTCAACCGAAAAGAACTGCTCCAAAACGAGCAGGGTCAGATGGATCGCCAGCAAGCCCCATCCAACCCAAGATGGCAGTGTCGGGGGCTTGCTTGGCTCTGTCGGACGAATTCGATGGCGATTCAGCCAGAGCCCCAATCCCAGGAAGCCACCCATGACAGCACCAAACGTTGTCTCCATCCAATTCCACCAGTTTATCAGCGGATCCAAGCGGATCCAAAGCCCGGAGCGGAACAGGTCAAGGTTCCAGGCATGAAAAGCCTGCAAGCACTGCCCCATCGGAAACCCAAGCGCGCCGCCCAAGAACCCCCACAGGCCCAGTCGAAAGCCCAGAGTATCCTGTCGCCGAAACCGCGCGTAGAGAAGCAACCCGATCCAGGCGGCCAGCATACCGCCCCACACCTCACGGCGCGGCTTCAGAGTAGCGCCCGGCTCCCAACGCCAGTCATCAGAAAAGTAAACTCGGGGCAAACGACGTTGACCGGGGTCGAATGGCTCGTTAAACGCCTGGATCCCAGCCCAGCAGAGTCCGAGCAGACCGATCATCACCACGAGCATCTCTAGGTACCGATATCGTTTTCCACCCAGACCCATCCCCAAAAACGCACCGCCAAAGCCGATCCAAAGGCCTCCTTTGATCGCCAAACCGAGCATCCCCCAAATCAATGCTTGGCGGTTGCCTACGAGCTCGGCGTCGTGGGTAAGCCCCACCGTTTGACCATAGGTCATCGAACCTCCAAACCCCATCGCGATAGTTCCCCACGCCACAGCTCGCAACGCATCCGCTCCCGACAAATGTGATCCGCATAGCAGCACCAGGGTTGCGCTCACGAGCAGGCCGGCGATCATCGCGCCCGTTTCATGGCCATACTGGCCGCGGATACCCCAAGCCATGCCCCCGGCCAATGCGCCGAAGAACATGGGCTGCCAAAAGGTTGTCCCTATGGCATGGGATGAAGCTGCCGCGCTCTCTCCGCCGGAGGTGCGGGCCGGTTGAATCGAGTTAGTCATTCTCTTCAGGGCTCTCGAAGGGAAGCAAAGCACTCTTGCCAACGATGCAAGATCCCCAACTCAAGTTATGTCCATTCAAGCCGATTTCAGAGTCAATGTCCAAGACTCCGGACTCGAACATCACCGATCAGCAGAACTTGGCCCAGGCGACGCTTTCGCGCATTCGCACCGACCTGAATGCTGGCCAGATGTCGGTGATGAGCAAGATCGTCCGAGTCATCTGCGAAATCAGCGAAAAAGCTAGGCAAGTTCGCCACGGGAAACGTGGTGATGTTCAAGCGCATGGAGTGCTTAATCTGAACGATTCAGTTTGAAAGGAAGCGCACCGTTTGGCGGGCTTATGTTTGATGAAAAAACCCCAAGTTCCCGAGCCTCGACAGGAGGCGGACCAAACGGTGCGCCTCTTAATTGACACCAAAGACGCCGCTTCGTCCATCCGCATCAGCTTCACCGATCAGCGCCGCGTTGACCCAAATTAAATGACACCGGAGGGGATAGACTGAATGGGACTGAAAAGGGTATACGGAACCCTGAAGCTGGGTCAAAGCCTGGCACGTGGATTCCCATCAACTGAATGAGGGATGTCGGAGACCCCATTTTGACCAGGACGCTCCAGAGACACCCCGAGTCAGACACTAGAGCCCGCCTGGACCCGCCTGATGATACCGGTTTATTTCGGGACGGAGGAGCTCGGATCGAGCGCCGTTTGGCCAGATTACCTCGATCCGTTCAACTTCCTTTTCGGCGCCGAGTCCAAAGTGGGCCACGGTCGCGTGTTGAGAACGATAGGAATCGCCTGTTGCGAAGTAACGCACTTGGCGTCGGCTCGAAGTGGTCAGCAACGCCTTCGCCCCATTGCAGGAAAAGCCCCGGCCAGCGGCGCCCAACCGAACGCCGATCCAGTTGGCACCGGGAGCCCCAAAATTTGGAAACAGATGCAGCTCCTGGCGCATTCCCTCGCGGGCGTTCATGGTGGTCACAAGCAATTCCAGCTTGCCATCCCCATCCAGATCATCGCTGACCACAGCGCGGCAATCCTCTTCGAGCGAGACCCCAAACAGATAGCCCGCTTCCAGGAATGACGCGCCTCCCTGGTTCAGGAAGAGCCGATTTTTCTCAAACCCGCCGTAGGAGAATCCTCCGGAATAAGCGCGTGTCTGCTGAGTCCGGAAGTGCTGCTCCAGAACCGAGTCGTGCTTGGAGGATCCCGTGTAAATGTCGTGCCGCCAAAACTCGCTCTCAAACTCCATCGCGGACACCCCGCTGATGTGGCCGTTAACCACATAAACATCCACGTCACCGTCATTGTCAAAGTCCCCACCTGTGGCGCCCCAAGACCAGCCGCTGACTGCGATCTGGTCGCCGAGCGGAGTCTGTTGAAAGCGCTCCCCCCGGCCAAGGTAAAGCCGGTTGCCTCTAGCCATTCGAGGACGCATCCGCTGATGCTCAGGAAAATCGGAACGACCCAATCCTAGCGCGTCAAGCCGGTCGGCGGCGCGCGAATTCATTCCGACCATGAAAAAATCTAGCCGGGCATCGCCATCAACATCTGCCAACACATGGGCCATGCCAAAGCCCTTGGGATCGTCGAGCACACCCGCCGTGACTTCAGTGAAACGCCCCTGCCCGTCATTCAAGTAAACATCTGCTCCCGCGAAGTCGCTCACGACCAGCAGGTCCAAGTCGCCATCCTCATCCAAGTCGAACAAGGACGCGCTGTAAACTCGCCGAAGTCGCTTCGCCGCGAGGCCCGCGGCTTCCGTTCGATCCGTGAATCCACCTCGCCCATCGTTCACGAGCAAAAAACTCGGCCATCCATCGTTTGCGTCGTAATAAGGCGTCGGCATTTGACCTCCCTGGTACGGCGGTTTGTACTGCCCCAACCACACATCAAGATCTCCATCGCCTTCAATGTCTCCCGCGGTGAGGATGAAGGGATTCGCGAGCGCCGCATTTGAAAATCGAATCCGCCTCGGCTCGCCTGGAAAACGCCCCTGCGTGTCGCCTTTGTAAATCGCCAAGCCGTCCGCTTCGGCCCCCAGCAAATCGACGAAAGCGTCGCCATCGAAGTCCGCGAGCAACCACGCGCTGAGCTTCGGCAGCGCGAGCGAGCACAAGTCTTCTTGCGAAAACCGACCCTTGCCCAGGTTGCGATAGATCCGATTGATTCGGGGGAGGATAATCTCACTCAACCCGTCGCCATCAAGATCGCGGACGTGCAGGCTCGGTTCTTGCAGGAGGGGATCACGAACCTCCGGCGTGATGTCCGCTACAACCCGATGGTCAAACGGCGGCTCACCGGATCGTGAAACCAGCTCCAGCCCAGTCGCATCGATACTCTCGGGGAAAGGCGAATCACCATCGCGCGCTGCGGCCCGCCATGCGACGCGAATCTGGCCGCGCAGGAGGCACCGTTCAGTTGGCGTTTTTCGTTGAACGTGAAGAGTCACCGCGAACAGCGATGCCGCGCGGCTATTATCTTCGATTTCGAACCGGGCATGACGCCACTCGGACTGATCCAGTCGCCAGCCTTCCTGTCGCCATCGCTGGAGCATTCCGCGCCACTCTGTTGGGGACCACTTTCGGACCGGCGATCCGGGCGCGCGGTTTGTGATGCGGGCTTCGTTTGTCACTGCGGCGCCGGGAGTGCCAAGCGTCAGTTCTCCAAACCCGAATCGTTCCGCGGCCGCGAAAGTCCCGGCATCGGCGCGCAGCGCATCCCACAAATCCACAAAAACCTTATCGTGCCTGAGCGCCAGCAATTCCTTGGCCCACACTGTTTGGTCCAACCTGCTCCGCTCGCTCTCCATCAATTGAATCCGTCTCGCGATTTCCGGATCCTGCGCTCCCGCCGCGCTCGTCGAGCGATCGATCGCGCGGGGCGGGACGGGATTCTTCGAGGAATCCCGAGACCGTTGGATCATCCAAACCAAGCCAACCGCGGCCACCAGTGTGGCGGCGAGGATTGCCGGGATCGGTCGATTCGAGTGCATCAGGGTTGATCTAGAAATCTCGCAGAGCGTGGCGCTGGGTCAAGCTTGTGGCGCCGGCTGGAAGGTTCCTAAGCACGGCGCCCAAGATGAGACATTCAAATTACTGATAAGGCTCTGGCCATGGCGCTCCTTCATCGCGGCTGCCCGACCCACGTCCTCGTCCATTCCGACCGTGGCGTCCAATACGCCTCGGCGGGCTATCGCGCCACACTGGCCAACGCTCACCTCGTTGCCTCCATGAGGCGCAAAGGCCACGGCTACGATAACGCCGAAGCGGCCACATTGCCCTGTAGGGGCGACAAGGAAAATACCCAGGTCAGAGAAACCCAAGAAATATGAGGATTAAAGATATGGCCTTGCGAATTGATTGACTGGCTTCCAGGCCGGGTGCCCAGTTTATCA
>CANLCA010000039.1 GCA_947487925.1 Verrucomicrobiales bacterium
AACAGCCTGGCGCGCATGTCCCGCTGGCTGTTCAGCGCGTCACCGCCCTCGCGCTGGCCGCGCGGGTCGATTTCCGCTATGGCCAGACCATCCCGGCCTTCTGCTCGCGCGACTATTTTCCCTTGCGGCGAAATGATCATGGCTCCGTTGCCGCGTTGTGCCACAATGAGCCAGATGAAATTCTCAGCAGCCCGCACCCGCAAGGCTTGCACGCCGATGTCATTATCCCCAATTGCAGCCCCGCCCATCGTTGGGAAGAAGATGATGTCCGCGCCCTGCAAAGCGAGGCAGCGCGCCGTCTCGGGAATCACTAGATCGTAACAAATGAGCATCCCAGCCGTACCCAGGTCCGGTGTTGGAAAAACGGGGAAGGAATTGCCCCGCTGCCGGACGCCTGCTTCAGGCCATGTCGGGCATACCTTGTGATAGCGGCCAATCTCCGCACCATCGCGACCGAGCAGGAAGGAGGTATTGTAAATTGCGCCATCGCTCTCCGTGAGATCACTACAAACCACGAGATACATGTGGTGTCGTGCGGCAGCAGCGCCGAGTCGATCGAGCATGCGTTTCACAGCTTGCGGCAACAACCCCTTCGCCAGATTCTCGTTCGCTCCGACCCAGTTCAACAAGCCGGGCGTGTCTTCGGGTAAGACCAGCGCGTCGCACTTTGCCTTCCCCGCACGCTCTATGATTTGCTCCAGTTCGGCGAGGTTCTGGTCGACGGCCTTGAGCGCCTCGTCCGGATCGAGGCGAAAGTCCACAACGCGTGGTGCGGCTTGCGCCGCGGCGATTCGAACTGTTTTGGGTGGGGAGGTGCCCCGGTCGGTCGCAAAGACTGACATCGCGACAGCAATCAAGGCAATGATGCAACAAGTCTTCATGGTTGGTGCAATCATATCGTCATACCCGGCCCCTGTCCCGTTGTTTATGACGACCGCTCCAGGGCCAATGTTTACGGAGAGAGATGTCGGATCAGCTACAAGTTGCAGCGGGGAACAATTCAAGAGCCCAGGGAGGCGCAGATTTAGAAATACCGATCCGCCAACTAAAACCGTGAAATCACCAGAGGCGTCTGGGTCCTTGCCGAGAGGCCGTGGCCAAGTTGCCCTGAAACTGACGCAGGTCAATTCCCAATTCTAGAGGAGTGATAAGAGTCATGGAGGATTGAAATGTGACGAGAAGGAAAGGCCGAATGGCACATCCACATTTAGGTTCTGTTTACGGCGTGGACTCGGATCTCAGTTGCCAGAGGGGTAATGGTCTGGAGCTATGGGGGTTTGACGAACCGAATCAAAATTCCGGCCGCAACAGAAAACCGAAACCTAACAAGAAGAAAAACACACGATGAAAACAGATCCACGAACGCCTTGGCACCATCAACACCGATGTTGGCTGCTTGGAGCCGTCGCAGCAACCCTCCTCAGCAGCGTCAACAGTCGCGCTTGTGAGGCCTGCAGTCTGGTGATGGCCAACAAACTCGTTAACAGCGCTCGGCCCTCGCTGCACGCTACGGAAATGAGTTCTCTGATCAACCGGGCGGAAGGCCCCGTCGCAGCCAGACTGCGCGCCTCGCTGGCAACCTTGGCGAGTCCCTCCGCGACCTACCCGGGATTAAGTGTTGACAGCGCGGCGCCGGTCTTCGCCGCGGTGGGGAACTCACCACCGATCCAACTCGCTCAAGCGCCCGCACCTGCCGCTCCGACTCCGGCAGCGCCTGCAAAGCACCAGTTCCTCGACATCATAGAGCGCGATCGCAAGCTCGGTATCCCAGAAACCAGCTACGTATTACCCGGCACGAAGCCCGACAAAAAGTTTACTCTGGTGATGGCGGAAGGCGAAGTCGCCTTGGGCAATGGTGTCATCTATCATGGTTTCACGGTCAACGGAACAATTCCGGGTCCGACGCTGATCATGGACGAAGGGGATGTCGTTGAGTTGACAGTCGTGAACAACGGCGAAGTGCCGCACGGCGTTTCACTGCACGCCGCCTACACGCAGACCTCCAAGTATTATGGAAAGATCTACCCTGGCGAGACAAGGACCCACTCATTCCGTGTCACGTATCCGGGCGTGTACATGTACCACTGCGCTCCTGGCGGACACGCCATCCCGATGCATACCTTGCTTGGCCAGTACGGGATGATGGTCGTCAAACCGAAGAAGTTGAAGTTCAAGATGGATGAAGTGATGAAGCGCGGACCGGACCTGGAGCTTTACATGGTGCAACACGAGCTTTACGCAAGCGGCAAGGAGGCTGTCGAAGGCAAGCCGGCCTACGTGATGTTCAATGGCTCGCTCTTCCGTTATGTGGCCAATCCGATCAAAGTCCGGCCGGGGGACTTCGTTCGCATTCACTTCCTCAATGTTGGTCCAAACATCCTCTCAACGTTCCACATCGTCGGTGTCGTGTGGGATTTTGCCTACTGGCAGGGATTGCCCAATCCCGAGAACACCCTTGTGGGAGGCCAGTCTGTTCTGGCCGGTCCTACCGATTCGTGGGTGGTTGATTTTCGAGTACCCCCGGACGAGGGCAGCTACTTGATCGTAAATCATGCGTTTGGATCCACGACCCGGGGAACCATCGGTATCCTTTCCGCTGCCAAGGACAACGTGCGATCGCCGACCGTCCTGGCGGATGGCCCGGCTTATTCTCCGGAGGAATTTGCCAAACTTAAGGCCAAGGCCGTCCGTACCATTTCGCCCTTCGAGGCAGGATCGGACGAGCTCGCTGCGCCCGCCCGATTGGCCTACGGTGAAAAGAAGATGCGGATCAGCATCATCGGCAACTCCTACTATCCAAAGGTCGTCGCCGTGCCGAGTGGAACCACCATTGAATGGACCAACGAAGATGTCTTCGCCTTCTTCGATGGGGAGTTCTCAGGTGTCCACGATGTGAAGAAGGGCAACAAGGGACCCTCGGAATTCTGGTCACCGATGCTCGGTCACGGAGAAAAATGGAGTGTGACTCTGACGGAGAAGGGCGAATACAATTACTTCTGCACGCCGCACCCCTACATGGAAGGCATCATCCGTGTCGAATAGAGCAAGACACCGGCAAAACAGTTCATTGAGCCTCGATTTGTTCTGCGAGGAACCAACACGCACGCAAACGGAGTTCGAGCACCAAGCACAACTCCAAGTCCGCGGGGAGTGCCCTACCTGGGGCTGGCTCGCAAAAATGAATTCAACCCGAGAGCCGTTGGAGCTACTGGGGTGTCACAGATCGTGAAGGAATCAACCGTTTCATAGCGAGGTCAAAGCTTTTACCCCCCCGGAGTTGCGGGTGATCAATGCATGAGCGCGAGATGAGGGACCTGTCCTTCACGGAACATTTAGATTGAAGGAGCGCTCTTGATTGTCCACAAAACCGACTGCCTGGATGAGCGCGTTTTTATTCAAACGGGTGACCGGCGAATCGGCAACAAGTGGCGCATCGTGCAACCGGTCAAGCTGGCGGTGATTTTCCTGTCGCGACGGAGGACGAGAAATTCCTGCGATTTGCCTCGTGTGGACACCGCTGAGTTGCCTCCGGAGAAGCATTCGGTATTCTCCAGCGCCGTGTGGCCTTGCCCTTGGATGAAGATCGGAAGGACGTCCCCCACCTTGGAACCAGCATTGGAGATGAGCTCCCGATAGAACGTGAGGCTCGAAAGCGATACGCTCTGGGCGGACTTGGCGAGAGAGCCCCGGATAATGGCGGATAAGGGATGATGTTTGAGGAGTCGCTCGACATCTGGCGAGCGTAGCAAAACTGGAATCCGCGAAGTGATGTCGCGCTTGCGACGCCTAAGAGGGGCTGAGTTCCACGGCGCGTGATGAGACTTCTGTGGTTTGGGAATTCGAGAAATCAGAACCACGGGAACACCTTGGCCGCCCACGCCCTCGCGCCGAAGACCCAAAGGGTTGCGGCCAAAGCGATGTAGGGGCCGTAAGGCAACCTGCCTGACCAGGATTGGCGCTTTAACGCGATGAGCGTCACCCCCACCACCGACCCGATCACAGCGCTCGCCATCAGGCTGAAGACCACAGCCTTCCATCCCAGGAAAGCTCCGATGGCGGCCATGAATTTCACATCGCCAAGCCCCATCGCCTCACGTGGAATGACTATGAGATCCGTCACCACTTCCAAACTGTGGACTTCCTCGGGATTGAACGTCTCTTCATCGACTTTCAAGACGCTCGGGTTGAGGGATAAGGTCGTGTTCTGCCAGGTCTTTTCAGGCAGCGGCCCAGAGAGATCTTTCAGGACGAGTTGCACATTTTGAGCCTGCACATAAAGAGTGTCCGTGGGTCTGTAAAACATCTCTTCGTAATGGATCTCATGGTTGGGCAGCACGATCTTTGTTTCCTCGAACCGCACCTTTGTTTCTGGAGGCAATTCATAGCGCTGGCGGCCAAACAACAATTTGCCGAGCCTGAGAATAGCGTAAATCACACCAGCACCCACGCCGGCCCCGATGAGACTTTGGAGAACAGACCGGGAGCTCAGTGTGACGTCATGCATGCCGGGCACCAGGACAGAGAGGAGGACTCCGACGACGGTTCCGCCCAGAGTGATTTCATCAGGGATAATGAAATGTTCAAAATCAATGAAAGTGGCGGCGATGAACCCCGCGATCAGGACGCAATACACTAACGCGAGGGCAGGGGACCGTTCTCCGAACCTCAACCAACACCCCAGAAAACTTAGACCTCCGATCAGCTCGACCACGAAATAGCGGGGGCTTATCGACGCTGCACAGGAGGCGCATCGGCCGCGCTGAAATAGCCAGGTCAAGAGGGGCAAGTTGCGATGCCAGGGTATGGCGACGTGGCACTTGGGACAGTGAGATCCCGGCGTGATCAGACTTTCGCCCCTTGGAAGCCTAAAAATCACGACATTCAGAAAACTCCCCACCAGGCTGCCAAAAAAGAACATGACAACCGACCAGAAGTGAAAAGGCACAGCGGCCCAGGTTCGGGCGTCAAACATAAATCAGGGTATGGGTATTCATGGGATTATGGGTTGAGTGTAAGCCGCGTTTTGCAGCGCTTGGCGCATGACATCCAAGGGAGCGGGCCTGCCCGTCCAGATTTCGAAGGCTTTGGCACCCTGGTAAAGCAGCATGCCGAGACCGTTCGCGCAATGGCAGCCCGCTGCACGGGCAGCGGCCAGCAGGCGCGTTTCGCGTGGCTTGTAAATCAAGTCGTACACCAATCGAGCCCTGCTGAGATCGAACTGCCCCGCGTCGTAGGGGAGGGGATCTTCGGTGCTTAATCCAACAGAACTCGCGTTAACCAACAGATCAACTTCTTCCCTTGGAAAACCGACATCCGCCCGCACGTCGGGGAATCTCAGGCGAATTTCCACGGCAAGCGCTTGGGCTTTTGAAAGCGTCCTGTTCACGAGAGAGAGTTTGGCGATTCCTTCCGCAGCGAGCCGAAGCGCCGCCACGCGTCCGGCACCTCCGGCGCCTAGAACCAATACATTCGATCCCTGAGGTGTCCAGCTCAGATCTTCGCGCAGCGACCGCAATAGGGCATCCGCGTCCGTGTTAAATCCCTGGGCCCGCAGCTCCATTGCGGGATCAGCTTCTGATGGCAATTGGGCCAGCGGCAGCCATTCTTGCCCCCCCGCTTTGCCCTCAAACCGCACTGTGTTCACGGCACCCCAGGTCGTGGCCGTGCCATCCAAGACATCCATCATGCCTAGGGCAAGAATCTTGTGGGGGACGGTGAGGTTGATCCCCGCGAAACGCATTCGCATCGCACCCCGCAGTGCCTCCTGCAGGTGCTTGGGAGGAACCGGAAACGCCAGGTACCTCCAATCAAGTCCCAAACTCGCAAAGGCCGCGTTGTGCATGGCCGGAGAAGCTGAGTGTTTGATCGGAAAACCATACACCGCGCAGCAGCGCGTCGCGGCACCGATGCCGCCTTTGAATTCGTTCAACACCGGGAGCAGCTTAAGGTGGCGCTTGCAAAGTTCAAACCGTAAAGTCGTCATTCCAATGATGAGCCCGCTTTATGACGCGCACAACCATCTGCAGGATCACCGTTTTCCGAAGGAGCCTTCGACCCTGATCCAGGAGGCCACGGAGCTTGGGGTCGCACGCATGGTGGTCAATGGATGCTCCGAATCCGACTGGGGTGATGTGTTGGTGCTCGCCCGTCGTTTTCCCATCCTTCTGCCTTCGTTTGGCTGCCACCCGTGGTATCTGGAAGATCGCTCAGAATCCTGGGAATCCCGTCTCAACTGGCACCTCGACCAAGTTCCTTCGGCGATCGGTGAGATAGGCCTCGATCGGTGGAAGTGTCCCCAGACAATTGAAATTCAAAAGGAGGTATTCGCCCGCACGCTGCGAATAGCCGCCGCACGAAATTTGCCCGTGAGCATCCATTGCCTGGAGGCCTGGGGGTGCCTCTACGACCTGCTTCGGTCGGAACCCCTCCCGCACCGAGGTTTCCTTCTGCATTCCTACGGAGGACCCCAGGAAATGGTCAAGCCCCTTGCCAGCCTGGGCGCCTACTTCTCTTTCTCCGGTTACTTTGCGCAGGAGAGAAAAACTCGCCAACGCGAAACCTTTCTCGCAGTCCCAGGAGACCGGCTCCTGATCGAAACGGACGCTCCAGATCAATTGCCCCCCCCGGCATTGGTTGGTTTTCCACTGGCAGACGCCGCAACCGGGAGGGCCCTCAACCACCCCGCCAACCTGAAAGCCGTCTACCAATTCGTGGCCCGGATGTTTGGGGAGGAGGAGCCTTCCTTCGCAGCGCGGGTGGAGTCCAATTTTTTGAGGTTGTTCGGCGGCTTGTAAAGGACCCGCGTCATCCCTGCTTTCATTCTGGCAGCGGGCCAGAAAGTGGCTAGACTCCGATGTATGACAGCTAGGGGAAAGAACGCGCTACCGTTGGATCTGAGAGACCTGCCCGGATTCCTCCGCGCACGCTGGGTCAGGTTCAGCCTCGTGCTGGTGGTCTATTGTCTGTGTGATGGATCTCGAGGGTTGACTGCTTCTGGAAGCGCGCCATCGCCGCAGGCTGCCTCCGCGAAAAGCCTGAATTCCCAGGCAGAACACCGAATAGAACTCTCTCTTACCAACCGTGTGCACTGGGCTTTCAGAAGTCCGGTGCGCCAGCCAGTTCCGCATGCCGCGGCTCCAGGTTGGCCTCGCACCCCAATTGACAACTTTATCCTGGTGAAGCTCAAGCAGGAGAGCCTTCGACCTTCGCCCGAGGCGGACAAAATCCTTTTGTTACGCCGTCTTTCACTAGATCTGATCGGTCTTCCGCCAACCATCGCGGAAGTCGACGCATTTCTGGCAGACAAGTCCAAACAGGCCTATGAGGCGCAGGTCGAACGATTATTGGCTTCGCCGCATTTCGGTGAGCGTTGGGCTCGGCAGTGGCTGGACGCGGCGCGTTATGCGGACTCGAACGGATACGAGAAGGACCGCGCTCGAGAGATGTGGCATTATCGCGATTGGGTTGTGGAGGCGCACAACCGCGATGTTCCTTACGATCGGTTCATCATCCAGCAGTTTGCGGGCGACCTGCTCCCAGGTTCCACTCAACAGGATCTCATCGCCACGGGTTTCCTGCGCAACTCCATGTTCAACGAAGAGGGGGCGATCGATCCCGAGCAGTTTCGCATGGATGCGATGTTCGATCGGATGGAAGCCGTGGGCAAAGGGGTGCTAGGGCTCACCATCCAATGCGCTCAGTGTCACAACCACAAGTATGATCCCATGACGCAGGAGGATTACTATCGGTTATTCGCTTTCATTAACAACGCGGACGAACTGACAGCGCCGGTCTATTCCACGGACGAACTCTCGCGCCGGGATCGGGTTTTGCGGGAGATCAAAGAGGTTGAAGGGGAGATTCAAGCCCGTTTCCCGGACTGGGAGGAACGTTTGGCGGCCTGGGAATCCTCCGTTGAAGGGAACGAGCCCGAGTGGACTGTGCTCGAGCCCTACGAATATGGGGCTCCAGACGGGCTCTCGAAATTGCAGTTGCAAAAAGACCATTCACTGCTTGCCGGAGGCCACCGATTCAACGGAGGCACCTGGTTTGTCAAAACGAAAACAACTTTGACGAACATCACCGCTGTGCGGCTGGAGGTCCTGACCGACGGCAATCTCCCGATGCGTGGTCCCGGCCGCGGAGTCAATGGGACGTTCGAGCTTCGGGAATTCACGTTGAAAGCCGCGCCCGCCGCGAACCCTACCAACTTGGCGCACCTCAAGTTTTCCTCCGTCACGACCGATTTTGAACAGCCTCAACGGCCTCCGGGTGACCTGCAGAAGGAGAAAGAAACGGAATTCGCTGGACCGGTGAAATTTGCAATCGATGGGAATCTTAAGACTTCCTGGGCAATCGATGCCGGTCCAGGCCGGCGCAACGTCGACCGGAAAGCGGTATTCCAGGTAGCGACGAATCTGGGCTACCCGGGCGGCACCGAATTGCGGTTCGATCTTGCCTGCCAGGATGAGGTGGGTCGTTTTCGCTTGAGTGTCGCCACATCGACTGGGCCCGTGGCGGATTCGGTGTCCAAGGGGGTGCGGCATATCTGGACCCTCCCTCGAAAGCGCCGAACCCCTGAAGAGATCTCGGCCGTTTTCAGCGCTTGGCGAGTCACGGTGCCTGCGTTTGCGGAATCCAACGACCGGATCGAAGCACTTTGGAAACAATTCCCCGAACGAAGCGGTCAGACCCTGGCTCTGAGCGCCCGGCCTGTGCCGAGAATGACCTCCCTATTGAAGCGAGGCGACTGGCTTCAGCCAGGCAAAGCAGTCGATCCAGGTGTTCCCGCGTTCCTTCATCCGCTCGCGGACTCGGTCGAAGCCCCGCGACTGAGGCTCGCGCGTTGGTTCGTTGATAAGAAGGCCCCGACGACGGCGAGGGTTTTCGTGAACCGCCTCTGGCAATCCTATTTTGGTTCCGGCATCGTCGCGACTTCTGAAGATTTCGGAGTTCAAGCCGATGTTCCGAGCCATCCAGAACTGCTCGATTGGCTGGCGTGCGAGTTCATGGAACCGAATTTCAAGGTTTCTGGATCCGCGGAGTCCGCGTCGGGCGTCGCCCAGTGGTCGGTCAAACACATGCATCGGTTGATTGTGAACAGCGCCGCGTATCGTCAAAGCAGCCGAGTCAGCCCCGAACTCTACTCCAAAGATTCCTTCAACCGATTGATCGCCCGCGGATCGCGGTTGAGGGTCGATGGAGAGATCGTGCGGGATGTGGCTCTAGCCGCGAGCGGCCTTTTGAATACCACCCTGGGAGGGCCTTCAATCTACACGCCTGCGCCCGCGTTCCTCTTCGTGCCACCGAGCAGCTACATGTCGTTTCCTTGGAAAGACGAGACCGGTCCCGACCGTTACCGGCGCGCGCTCTACACGTTCCGGCGACGCTCGACACCCTATCCCATGTTGCAAACCTTTGACACGCCCAACGGAGACTCGGCCTGCGTCCGCCGCGTCCGCTCGAACACTCCGATTCAGGCGTTAACTTCCTTGAACGAAACACTCTTTGTAGAGTGCGCTCAAGCCCTGGCTCGGCGAACTCTGGAGCAAGGTGGTCGGACCGATGCTCAGCGAGTCCAGCACGCTTTCCGACGAGTCGTTTCCCGCCCGCCAACCCAGAAGGAAAGAGACGAATTGCTGGGGTTGCTGGCCCGCCAACGCACCCATCTTAAGCAGGGCTGGGTGAATGCCTCGGAGCTGGCCACTGGCACCAACGCGACGCCATCCAATTTGCCCAAAGGATCCACGCCGTCCGAGTTAGCCGCCTACACGGTGCTTGCGCGAGTTCTGCTGAATCTCGACGAGGCTGTGACCAAAGAATGATTGTATGACTACCCAAGAGCGATTTGTCCTCGGGAAACGATCAGAAGTCACGCGCCGCTGGTTTTTTAAGGAGTGCGGCGTGGGACTTGGAGCGATGGCTCTGGGTTCCCTGCTCAGAGAATCTGCATCCGCCTCCCCATCCGCCTCGGCTGATCCGTTGAGCCCGAAACGTCCGCACTTTGCGCCCAAAGCCAAACGTGTCATTTATCTCTTTATGGCGGGTGCTCCGAGCCACCTCGAATTGTTCGACTACAAACCGGAGCTGGCCAAGTGGAATGGCAAACTGCCTCCAGCCGAGCTCCTCAAAGGATACCGCTCCGCTTTCATCAACCCCAATTCTTCGTTGCTAGGTCCGAAGTTCAAGTTTGCTCGACATGGAAGATCGGGCGCTGAGTTGTCCGAGCTTCTTCCCCATCTTTCCGGGATCGTGGACGATGTTGCCATCGTGAAGTCGATGCATACCCATGCCTTCAACCATGCGCCGGCTCAGATTTTGATGAACACGGGCAGCACGCAGTTTGGAAGACCTAGTTTTGGCGCTTGGAGCACCTATGGACTGGGCAGTGAGAGCAGCTCCCTTCCAGCCTATGTGGTGTTCAACACCGGTGTGAACGGCACCAGCGGAGGCGCTTCAAATTGGGGTTGCGGATTTTTGCCAACGGTCCATCAGGGAGTTGCCTTCCGCAATACAGGGGATCCGGTGTTGTATCTCTCAAACCCGAAGGGAGTGGACGATTTCATTCAGCGCGATTCGCTGGCGACCCTCAAGCGGCTCAACCAGGAGCGGTTGGGAGTGGTCGGCGATCCCGAAATCGCCACGCGGATCACCGCCTACGAGATGGCCTACAGGATGCAGTCCAGTGCGCCCGAGTTGATGGACTTATCTCGCGAACCAAAGCACATTCTGGACCTCTACGGAGCAGAGCCGGGCAAGGGATCATTCGCCACGAGCTGCCTGCTCGCGCGCCGACTCGTTGAGCGCGGAGTTCGGTTCGTTCAGATTTTTCATGAAGCCTGGGATCAGCATGGAAACCTCTCCAAAGATATCGCCAGGAATTGCCGCGACACCGACCAGGCCAGCGCCGCGCTCATCAAGGATCTGAAACAGAGAGGGATGCTTGAGGACACGCTCGTGGTCTGGGGTGGTGAGTTCGGCCGCACGCCGATGGTTCAGGGAGGCGACGACGGGCGTGACCATCATCCAAACTCCTTCACAGTGTGGCTCGCCGGAGGGGGGATCAAGCCTGGTCTCACTCTCGGCGAATCAGATGAATTCGGA
>CANLCA010000040.1 GCA_947487925.1 Verrucomicrobiales bacterium
CCCGGAGCAAGGGTGGCACAAATTCGTGCCGCGGCACCGTGCTCATCGCTTGGAGCACAAGCCGATTCGTGATGTCCCGCCCAGCGAGTTGTTCCGTTACCATGCGCTGGCGGGCACGTGAGAAATCTTGGTCCTGCGCGACAGAGCAACGGGTCATAAGACAACTCACAGTTAGTGCCAGCACCACCATTTGAAACTCAATGAGCTTCGCATCCACGAAGCATTCCTTCGGATACGGAGAGCCGGCACCCCGTTCCCCGGAACCCAAGCCCCGCAACACCCCGGCTCCGCCGAGTGGCGTGCCACGACCCATGCCGCACCCCTCCGACGTGCGGTCGCAACCCGCCATCCATGGCCATCGAGGGGCTTTCATTTCCTGTTTCGCGGCGACCCGAATCGACGGTGCCACCACACGAAGCAGTTTGCCACGGTTTGCCTCGGAAAGCTTTGCGTCAATTGGCAATCTTCGGTCCAACTTACTGCGCCACGAATGGAGCAAGATTTGTTCAGTCCTTCCCAAATCGAGGCGAGCCGAAACAGTTCGCGCAGGTCATGGTACGCGCACAGATGAAACGCGTCATCGACACAAGCGAGATTCTTGGCACGGTGGAAACGCCGGAGGGGATCTGCGAGGTTTGCGCCTCCGCGACCGCGGGCTTCGACGAAGAGGCTGGCAAGCTGGTGTTGAGGCTCGAGGCCTTCCTGCGACCCGCCGGATTGCTCGAAAAGGAACGGCACTTTCGAGCAGCCTGGCTGCCGGCTGACAAAACTGTCACGGAGTCGGTCGTGCGTGAGGAGTCGGGGGAAATGGCGCGCGAGATTTTTCATAGTTGGGTGCGCAAGGTGCGTGAAGCGGCGCCACAGTTGCGCCGGGCATGACCTCGCCGGACTCAAGCACGAACTTAATCAACCAACAGAAAGATCCGTTATGCTCCCGAAATACAGCGTCGAATACACGACCCAGATCCGCGGGCACGTGCAGCCGAATCATTATTCCACCGACGACCCCATCGCGTGCGAAGAGTTTGTCGAGGAATTGTTGGAACGAGGCTACGCGATCCGAGCGATCAAGCACGAGGGGCTTGATCTGGCTAGGAAAGAGTTCGACCGCGTCGTGAAGACGGCGGCGGGGATGCTGGCCTCGAAACACATCTGCGCCTCCCTGGGCATCAAGGCGGAGGAAGAAAAGTACCGCTTCGGATTCACCGCCTGAACCGCCGACACCGAAGAGGATGATGACTTCGCTCTCGGTCTTGGGATCGGTTCGAATGTCGAAGAGGATGCGGCAGTCGTTGCCGCACGAGCGAGCTCGCAGACCCAATAACTGGCCGCTGAGTTTGTGAGTGTCCAGACCCGGCGCGAAGAGGTCGTCAGCCACCCGTCGCAAAGCATCCTCAATTCGCTGTTGCGAGGCGGAGTGTCGTCGCACGAATTTCCGAAACGACGGCGGAAGGCCGTAGTTCGAACGACCAACCTCATAAATCCGCCGAGTCCTGGAGCGAGGCGCGCAAGTCGGCAATCACTTCTTCCACGGGCTGCGCTGACAATTCCACAAAGCTGCCCTTGCCATCCGGTTCGAGGCCGCGATTGGGCGCGGTGGGCTGGGCGTGGAGGGGGGAACTCTGAGCAAAGATCAGAAGGAGGAGAATGATCAGGATTCTGGAGGCTGTGGCACTCACCAGTTCAGATTGACATCGCGGGCGATGGCGGCGGCCAGCCCGGGTTTGAGGTCTGTTTTCCCATGCACAGGTACGGTGATAATCTTGTGCTCACCCGTCTTGCTGAAGAAGTGGTGGCTGCCCTTGATGCGTTTGGGAGTTCAGCCCGCAGCCGTGAGCAAGCGGCATAATTCCCGGCCGGAAATCGGCTTCATACTGCCAGTTCGAGCACTTGCACTTCGGGATCCGGTGCGCGTCCGTCGGCGTGGAGCACTTCCAGATAACCGCTGATGGCTTCCCGCAGATTGCTTTGAAGCTCTTCCATCGTCTCGCCTTCCGAGTAACAGCCCGGCAGCGATGGCACCTCGCCCCAGTAGCCACCTGACGGTTCGGAATGCACGACGACCTTGAAAACCATGCCCTCAATTTAGTCATCATGGCTAAAAGGCTCAAGGTTTTTCAGGCGAATCATGGCATCGGCGCGGTGCCCAGTTTGAAAATATTCGGCGAACCCCGCCTGACTTCGGACAAATCAGACCAATGATTCAGCCGCAACGGAATGCGGCTGGAAATTGGACATTCCTTGTTGGTTATTGGAAATTCTCTTCACCCGAAAAAGCGAAGGCCCAAGCGCCGAGGAATATCCAACAACCAACAAGGAACTCCCAATAACCAAATAAATGCCATGACTTTCCTTCCGCTGGAAATTGGACATTCCTTGTTGGTTATTGGAAATTCTCTTCACCTGAAAACGCAGCACCCCTGGGGTCATCTCACAATTAGACGATGGACACATGACGAGGGTCGGATAAAGCTGACGGTTATGGCGCGACCGTTGCGGATCGAGAAAGTGGGGGAATGGTATCACGTCACTGCCCGGGGCAATGAGCGCAAAGCCATCTTCCGTGACGACGCGGATCGGGAGGGATTGGAGCCAAGCCCCTGGGAGGCGGTCATCGCGGCAGTCGGACGGGTGAAAGGGGAGACATGGGATGAATTTCGCGATCGGCACGGACACCGCGGGCGGGACCTAGTGCTGTAATTGGGACGCCGTCTGTGCGGCTTGAAGCTGAAAGAACTGGAGGCAGCGGTAGGGGTGCTGAACTACAGCGTATTGGCGACGAACACCAAACGCTATGAACGGTGGTCGCAAAGCGACCGCACCGCACGATCCCACATGAAAGCAGTGGGTCAATTGTTGAATTGTGAGATGTGACCCACGGCTCCCCGGGTTTGGTCGGCTCGCTCAGGACGTTGGCGTCCACGAGGTATTTCATAGCGAGTCGGTGGATTCTGACGGGATGGGCTGAAACCAATCCTTCCCAGGGCAGGCAAGCAGCCAGTCCACTAGTCCCTCGTTGTCAGGCGAGGACTGGCGTTTGAGCAAATAATGGCCCGCATCGATGCGCTCGATGTCGAACTTCTGCCCCGCTGCAATGCGGTCGCGTTCACGCAGCGGCGCTGGCAGGACAAACTGGCCTTTGCTGGAGATAATCGTCGTCATGTTGACGTAAGCTGCCGTCTTATGCGTTGAAGTCAATCCTCATAAACAAATTCGCTCGCGTTTAGCGGTATGCAGCAAAGCTGCACCAAGCCGCGTGATCGCACCAACACGGGCAAATTCCAACAAACTGGCTGTTCTCGAAGGGCCATCAAAAGAGGAACAGCCCGCGAATGACGCGCATCCACGCGAATGATTTTCCTTGAGAATAACGTTCCCTGTTTCGGCATTCAGATTCGCGTCCTTTCCCGTGATTCTCGGGTGACCTGAACAGTTTATCGTCGGGGTCATCCTCGGGGTCTCCCATTAGCAAATCCGAGTTGCCCTTCCGGCAACCGGCCGCCCGGGCTGAACTCCCCCGCCGGATCGGCTGCGGATTCCGCCCTCTGCCTGCCATGTATTTCCACCATTGTGTGGGGGATTTTCATGGTGTAATGTCGCCCCAATGATTGATCGAACCACCGATGTCAAAGCCGTCCGCACCGCGCTGAAGCGCAGCCGTGTGGTCGGCCTCCTCGGTCCCCGCCAGTGTGGCAAGACCACGCTCGCGCGTGAATTCGTCGCGCCGGATTCCCTGAACTATTTCGATCTTGAATCCCCGGCCAGCCTGGCCCGGCTGTCCGAACCCGAAACCGCGCTGCGCCCGCTCAAGGGCCTGGTCGTCATTGATGAAATCCAGCGCTGCCCGGAGCTATTTCCACTGTTGCGCGTTTTGGCGGATCGCCAGCCCTTGCCGGCGCGCTTTTTGATTCTGGGCAGCGCCGCGCCGGACTTGCTCCGGCAGTCCTCCGAAACACTGGCCGGCCGGTTGGAGACTCTCCCACTGGAGGGCTTCCGCCTCGCCGACCTCGGGGCCGCCGCGCAGGACCGGCACTGGCTGCGGGGCGGTTTCCCGCTGGCCTACACGGCGCGGAGCGAGGCCGATTCCTTCCAATGGCGCCGGCAGTTTCTCCAAACCTTCCTCGAACGGGACATCCCGCAACTGGGCCTCGGCATCCCGGCGGTGGCGCTGCGGCGGTTTTGGAACATGGTGGCGCATTACCACGGCCAGACGTGGAACGGAGCCGAGCTGGCCCGCGCCCTCGCCGTGGGGGAGTCTACTGTGCGGCGCTATCTGGACCTGATGACCGGGGTGTTCATGTTCCGGCAACTGCCGCCGTGGTTTGAGAACCTGGGCAAGCGGCAGGTCAAGGCCCCCAAGGCCTATGTGCGCGACTCCGGTCTGCTGCACGCGCTGTTGGGCCTCACTGACCGCCAGGCCCTGGAGCACCATCCGAAAGTGGGCGCTTCCTGGGAAGGCTACGCCGTCGAGGAAGTCCTCAAGGCGCTCCAGCCGGACGAGGCTTATTACTGGGCCACCCACAACGGTGCCGAACTCGATCTGCTCCTGTTCAAGAACGGGCGCCGGATCGGCGTGGAATGCAAACGCGCGGATGCGCCCACGCTGACGCCTTCCATGCGCACCGCCCGGCGCGATTTGAAGCTGGATGAACTGCGCGTTGTTTATCCGGGCACCATGCGCTATCCGCTAGGCGAAGGCATCGAGGCGGTGCCGCTGGCCGACTGTGTCGATGCGAAATAAACCCCCTGAATCCACAAGCGCCGAGGAATAACCAATCCCCAACAAGGAACTCCCAATAACCAAATAAATGCCATGACTCTCCCATTGCTCGCGCGTGGTGTGGGCGGCGGCGGTTGAGCCGGGCCACGAAGTAGAGCGCGTCCGCAAAAACCATGCTCATGGCTGCGGATGCCCCTGTACGTGATGATCCAGATTCGCCGCGAGGTCCGCAGGCAGGTCGTTGGCCATCCCGCCAAAATCCTTCAATGTCTCCCAGAGCGTGGGCGGCAGCTCGGCCGCTGGCTCGATGCCGGCGACCGTGCCCGACGGCCACGCGACGTTAGCCGGAAGCACTACACCCCTGGGGTCTCACAATTAGACAATGGACACGTGACGAGGGTGGGATAAAGATGACGCTTATGGTGCGAGCGTTGCGGATCGAGAAAGTGTTGATGACCCCATAACGTGCTTCCTCGCTATCGCCCTGAGATGAACCTTATGAACTCGCGCTGCTTCTTTAGATCCTGCTTCCTCGCGGCCCTAGCGATTTTGAGCTCCCTCCTGTGCCAGCAGGCGTGGGCCGCGGAAACGCATTCGATGCCTGGTGTCCGCAAACTCGAGGACATCGTGCTCTTTGAAGACGCGAAATATTACTCGTCCTTTCCGTCTATTGTTCGCCGTCCTGGAGGGGAGTTGCTGGTGGCTTTCCGGCGTGCGCCAGATCGTCGGCTATCCGGCGAGACCCGCGTCACCCACACCGACCCAAACAGCTATCTGGTAATGGTTCGCTCCGGGGACTCTGGGAGAACCTGGACCGCGGAGCCCCGACTTCTTTTCGCCCATCCGTTTGGAGGGTCCCAGGACCCGTGCATGGTTTCGTTGCGCGACGGTTCGATTTTATGTTCCAGCTATGCGTGGGCGCCGGTGCCACAGAGCGCCTTCGCAAAGCTGAAGCAACCGGTGGCCCGGGCCGGAGACTTCGTGTTTCTAGGCGGTTTTCTGATGCGCTCACTGGACGGCGGAAAATCCTGGCGAGGTCCCATTGTCCCACCTCCTTGCCGTGGCGAATTGAACCTCGATATTTTCGGGGAGCCCGTTCCCGCTTACAATCGGGGAGCCCTGTGCGAGGGCAGGGACGGACGTCTCTATTGGGTGGTCGCGTCCAGCGCGGCGGAGGATTCCAAACGAACCGAGACGCATCTTCTCATCTCTTCGGACCACGGCAACACGTGGGAATACTCGTGCCTCGTGGCGAAGGATTCAAAAATTAGCTTCAATGAGACTTCCCTCTATGAGACGCCCAAGGGCCAGCTCGTGGCTTTCCTGCGCACGGAACGCGGGAACGATCATACGGCCATCGCGCGGTCGTTCGATCACGGTAAGAGCTTCCAGTGGGAGGATGCAGGGTTCCAGGGCCATCCACACCACGCTATTCGGTTGCCGGACCGGCGCGTGCTGCTGGTTTATGGTTATCGACATCCCCCGTTCGGCATCCGGGCCCGCGTGATCGATCCTGAATGCACGGGAATCGCGGCGGCGGAAGAAATTGTGCTGAGAGCCGACGGCGGCAACGGCGACATCGGTTACCCTTGGGCGACGATGGTTTCCAAGAATCGCGCTTTGGTGGTGTATTACTTCAATCGGGACAACGGTCCGCGCCACATCGCAGGCACGTTTCTGCACGTTGAGTAGTCCTCATTCTTTAGCCTTAAAACGGCAGTGGAACATCGTGAAGATTTGCAAAGGCTTGGATGAGAAAGGCATGACGAAGAACGAGGCAAATCCTTTATGGATCTGGTGAGTGATTCGGAATGACTTTATCGCCAAGACCTTGCGAAGATTCGCCATGGGCAACTGCCGTTTTAAGGTTTAGGGGGCAGGGGGTGAGCTTTCAAAATAGGACATGATCGAACCCCAAATTCTGTCGGAAATTCCCGTGGCTACCAGCACGAGGAGAGTGAGGACCATGACCAGCGTGGCGAGGTAGTCGATTTTTCTGGAGGCGCGTACCGCTGCCAGTCGAGCGAATAGGCTGCGTTTTTTTCGTTTTCGCCTCCAGCTACCCCGCTTTTCTTCTTCGGCGCCCAAATTGGTTTCCGGGTTGTCTGGCATGGCATTTCCTGCAATCGGGGTTACAGGTCTCCATTCAAGCACAGTTCGGACCGGGTGCAAGTCGGCGCTTTAGACCCTGGGGATAGCATTCTCATTATGGCGGTTTTCGTTGGATTTTCTCCTGTTTTGAGTCGTCAGCACGACAATTTCCGGAAAACAACGAGGCAACCAATCGTTCAAATCAGACCGGACTCTCGAATTTTAAGGGTTTCGACACCGCATCCCTTCACTCGTCGAGGTCATGTAGTGCTCGAAAACATCTCGTCTTCCCAATGATTCAGTCATGATGAGAATAGCTGTCCCCAGTGTCTGAATCTCGGAATTTTGTTGACGACGGCGGATAGGTTGTTTAACTGTGGGCCAACTCTTCAAAAATGGAATTAGTAAAAACAAGAGACTCACGAATCCCATGACACCCAAACACTCCAGAACGGCCAGTTTTCTCGCTGCCTTTTGCAGCTTGGCGATGCTTGTCAGCGTTAAGGCAGTTGACGAATCTGTATTCAAAGCAGACACGCTTTTCATCGAAGCGGAAGACGTTGATTTTGATCACGGAAAATACGTGACCAACAAGAAGATCGGCATGGATGGACCCTATGAAGGCGGGTCTTACGCCAATCTCGGCACCGCTGACGACGAAGGCTTCGACTGGCACAGCGGCGGCAATGCCGGCCAAACTTATCGTGCCGACACAGGCCTTCCAGCCGGGAAACAAAATGCCAGTGCCGGAAATAAACGTGGCACCTTTGAAGTGACGACCTGGTGGACCCTCGGATGGAATGACGCGGGCGACTGGTACAACTACACCCGGGATTTTCCGACACCCGCCAGGGATTACATTGTCTATGGCCATCTTTCCTCAGGAGGCAATCCGATCAACTTCCAAATGGACCAGATCACTTCCGGGGCAGGTCAGGATGACTCCGTGCAAGTGAAGAAACTTCTCGGCTTTTTTGCCCCCGGCCGGGCAACGGCGGGCTGGGATTCCCTCGAACTCTTCCCGATGACCGACGAACAGGGCAAGCTGGTTACGGTGAAACTTGGTGGTAAAACAACCCTCCGCGCCACGATTCTACCCGGAAGCAATTCAGACCTGGACTACTTCGCGTTCGTGGGCGCAAGCACCACTCCGTCATTTCTAAGCCAACCCAGTGACGCGTTTGTGTATGCCGGTGCCAAGGTGGTTTTTACAGCATCACCGGGCGCAGTTGGCACCATAAAGTGGCAACGAAATGGTGTGGATGTGCCAAACAGTGATTCGGCAACTCTAACGGTGGACGCGGCGAAGGCGGCGGACGATGGCGCGAAATTCAAAGCGATACTAACGACCGCCAGCGGGAGTCTCGCAAGTTCAGAGGCAACCCTGCACGTCGCGACGCTGGTGTCAGGCTTTGCTCCGGGGCTCGTGAGATGGGACGCCTACAGAGATGCCACCGGGGAACCGGATGGCATCGCGGATGACACGCGGTATCCCTTGAGCCCCAGTGAAACAAAGATACTACCCTCTTTTGAATCGCCTGTGAATATCTACGAGAACTTTTACGGCGTCCTCACCGGCATCATCATTCCTCCAACGAGTGGTAATTATGTCTTTTTCATCGCGGCGGATGATCACGCTTCGCTCTACTTGAGCACGGATGACACGCCGGCTAACAAGAAGAAGATCGCCGCTGAGTCCGGATGGTCGGATAATCGTCAATGGATCACGTCCGGTGGCAACAGTCTGCTTGAGGATAAGCGCTCGGATACGTTCAGTGGAATCGAGTGGCCCACTGGTAACTCAATCACGTTGACAGCCAACAAAAAGTACTATCTGGAGTTGGTCTACAAGGAAGGTGGCGGTGGAGACAACGGCAGCGTGACGATGATCAAAGCAGGTGACGCAGATCCCGCGAGCGGCACTGCCACCACACTGACGGGCAGTTTGATCGGAGCAACCGTGAAGCCAGACAAGGGCGACCCGCAGATCATTCAGCAGCCTGCCTTCCCAAAGGAACTCGTCCAGGGAAAAAACTACAAGTTCACCGTGGTTGCCAACGTCGCCCCAACGGGTTTCAACTTCTTACCGATTTACAACTGGCAAAAAGGCACGACAAGTATCGGCTCTGGAAGTTCAATCGTGATCAACGATGCCAAAGCTTCCGATGCTGGGACATACCGCGTCCTGGTTTCTGCCGCGAGTGGGAAATCAGTCTCCAGCGTCGAAGCTGTTCTGAACTTCGTTCCTGATACGGAAGGCCCGAAAATCGAGGTAGTGGGCGCCGTCAAGAAGGGCGCCGATATCGAGTTGGGGGTGTCCTTTGACGAGCGGCCTGATGCCGCCGCTGCTGGATCCGCCTCATCCTACACTCTCTCAAAGGGGACGATCAAATCAGCCCGCTTTGTTGAAGCCACAGGTGGCGCAGTGATCGTTGCTTCCGGTCTTGCCTCGGGTGATACCGTGACCGTGACCGCCAAGGGGATCAAGGACAAGCTTGGGAATGTGACTGCATCGACCTCCAAGGATGCAAAAGTTCCGGCCAAGCTGATGACTTGGGTGGGTGTCGGCGGTGATGAGTTGAATGTCGCGACCGGATCCACCAAATTCAGTGATGACGTGGTGGCTCGTGGTGAGAAGGACTTCGATCTCGTCAGCGGCGGCAGCGCGCACTGGACCAACTACGACGAGGAAACGTTCGTCTATGAAGAGATCACCGGCGACTTCGACAAAGTTGTTCGGGTTGAGTACCTGGATCCAGTGACCCAATGGTCACGCGCGGGTCTTGATGCTCGCGAAGCATTGGACGAAGGCAAGACCAGGGCCGACAACGATGCCGGCTACAAGTTCAGTCAGCATTTCACCATCCGCGTGAATCCGCCACCGGTCACCGGATGGGACGGGCGCACCGGCAACAACGCTTACGAAGTCATCCATCGACCGGTTGAAGGCGGGAACTATGACGGATTCGACGCGCGCTACGCGATCCAGGCAGGTGGAGGTGGACAACCGAATTACCCGAACGCGTGGCTCCGTCTCAAACGTGAAGGCCAGAAGATCACTGCATTCCTCAGCAATGACGGTGTGGCTTACACCGCCATCGGCAACGTCACCTACACGGACAATCCGGATTCGCCGGAGAATGAGATTCTCGCGGACAAGCTCTTCGTAGGCATGTTTTGGGGTCCGGAATTCGGTAATATTGGTGATGTGGACGTGCGACACGCCTCCCCCAATGCCTATGCCAAATTCCGTGACTATGGAGACTTTGGGACGAAGCCACCGGTAATCGGCGGTAGAATCACAGGAGTCAGGATCAACGGCGCGAATGTCGTCATTGATTTCACCGGTGCGATCCAGTCCAGCAGCTCTGTCACCGGTCCTTGGACTGATGTCGCAGGCAGCGGGTCTGTGAGTGTTCCTGCCAGCGCCAGCGCGGGCTTCTTCCGGGTCAAACCGTAGTCCGCACCGTCAATAATCACGCGAGGGGCCGGAAGCAATTCCGGCCCCTCTTTGCTTGTAATGATGTGTGTCTGAGCCAGAGTTTACCAATGTTCCGGTTCATGAGCCTCATCCACCAAGGCCTGCATTGGATGCGGGTGCTTGGCGTCCGAGCCGTCGTTGGCAGTGTTTGTGTTTGGCAGCTTCTTTTGCGTGCCGACGAATCTTCCCAGGAATCTCCGCCTCTCCTCCGCCCGGAGAGGGACAGACGGCAGGAAGAGAAGGCGCTCAGTGGTTCCGGGGATCCTCTCTTCGCTTTCAACCAAAACCAGATCGAGCGAGGCCGTACGCTGGCGACGGCGACCTGCGGCTCCTGCCATCTGTTCCCCGAACCGGAAATGTTATCGCGCTCAAACTGGCTCAATGGTGCCCTGAGGAACATGGCTCCGTTGCTCGGAATCACCCGGATCAACCTGGAGAAGCGTCCGGACGGGGCGGTTCTCAAGCAGGCTGGCGTGTTTCCGGACGTTCCAGCTCTTTCAAAGTCCGACTGGAATGCGGTTATGGCTTACTACACCAACTCTGCGCCAGAGGCGCTGAAAGTCCCTTCCCGGGTCACAAGCACCGCTGATCTTTTCCGACCACACCCGCTGGCACGAAGTCCAGCTGCGCCTTGCACCTCGTTGCTCAAGATCGAGCGTGACGGTTCAGGACGCTTCTATGTGGGCGACGCTCAAACGCGAACACTTAAACTCATGGACCGGCACGGGAAAGTGGTTC
>CANLCA010000041.1 GCA_947487925.1 Verrucomicrobiales bacterium
ATCGAAGCCGCCATGGCTGTGCTCGCAAATCGCTTGGAGTTTCAGAACACATTAGGAATGTGTTTCGTTCCCGTTCCCGGCACTCGCAGTTTCTGGTCGGTCTGGCAGACGCGGGTGAGCGATTTCCAGTCTTTCTCCCAAGAGAATCCGCGCCCACGGAAAGCGACATCGTTCAATCAATCGCCCGACCATCCCGTCGTGTTCGTGACATGGCAGGACGCAACTGACTTTTGTCAATGGTTGACCGCCAGAGAACGGGCGTTGAAACGCATCGGACCGCGGGACCTTTACCGCCTCCCCACGGACCTCGAATGGAGTGGCATGGCCGGACTCAGCGGAGAGCCGGGTGCAACGCCCCGCGAGCGAAATGGTGCCGTGCGCGGAATATTTCCGTGGGGAACCGCCTGGCCTCCTCCGAAAAACACCGCGAATGTGAGTGCTTCCCTGGGTGTTGATCGTCTCCCTTTCACCGCTCCCGTGGGCAGCTTCCTCGCCAACGAATCCGGCCTCCACGATCTTGGATCCAACGTGATGGAATGGTGCGACGACTCCTATGATGTGGATCTAGACCTGAAAGTAGTTCGCGGCGCTTCCTGGTTTCACACGACACCGGAGAATTGCTGGTCGAGCGTTCGCCGCCGGTTCAACGGCAACGAGTGCAGCGACACGCTGGGGTTCCGTTGTGTGCTCGATTACAAAGTACCCCCTCCCGCATCGTTTGAATCGGAGGAGGCTCCGCCCGTGGTAATGGAAATGAACACCGGCACCGAGGTTTCGAAACCAGCGGTGGAGAAGAACAAACCATTTTGGAAAATCCGACTCTAAACAAACTGGAACTTCTAACCACGGATAAGGTCCCACAAACAATGCGATGAAGTTTCGAGGCGAGGAAATTATGATTTCCGTGGCGATCAACCGAATGCACTTTCCGCTGACGACCTTGGGTTACGGCAGGAGAGTCGGGGTCTGGTTTCAAGGGTGCTCGATTCGTTGCCCGGGCTGTGTGAGCCGGGATACCTGGACCGCGACGGCTCACCATGTCTTGTCGATTGAAGACGTGCTTTCATGGCTCCAGCCGAAGCTCAGGGAAGCCGATGGGTTGACGATCTCGGGAGGGGAACCCTTCGACCAACCCGAAGCTCTGCGGGTTTTGATACGCTCTGTCCGCCCCGGTTTTTCGGGGGATATCATCCTCTACACGGGTCACCCATGGAGTGGCATCCAGAGTGAACACCCCTGGGTCGAAAACGATCTGGATGTGGACGTCGTCATCAGTGAGCCTTACCTGTCGAGTGCCCCGGCCTCCTTGATTTGGCGTGGGTCCGATAACCAGCGATTTCATTTGCTGACATCCCTCGGTTCTCAACGGTACGGAGAGGCCGTGAACGAACAACGTTGGCCGGAAAAGAGGTCGCTCGATGTTTGCGTGGGGGAGAACGAAATCTGGATGGCCGGAATTCCGCGTCCCGGTGACCTGGCGCGGCTGCAGGCCGGCCTGCGGCGTCGCGGATTCTCTTGCGCCACTTCGGAACACTCCAGTCAACCCGCCGTCTTTCGCGCATGAACAATCCCGGAATCCATTGTCCAGTCTGTGGTTCAAACGAACAAGAAGAGAGTGTTTTGTGTGGTGCCTGCGGGGCCGCCCTCACCTGGGGAGCGGTGCCCCGAGTAGGGCCACCGAAGGCGAAGGTGCCTTCGCTTTCCGCGGCCACGGCATCTGCCGCGCCGCTCGCCTCACCTCCAGACGATCCGGCGAACGGGGACGGGAAGATGTCGACGCCGTGTTCGGAATGCGGCCACCCCAACGAGCCCTGGGCAATGTTATGTTCTTCCTGTTCGTCCCCAATCCTCCACAGGGCTGAGCCAGGCGTCGCCCCACCCCTGCTCCATCCCGTTTTGGTTCTGGTGATTCACGACAAGTCTTTCCGCTGCGAACCCGGTGACGTCCTCGGCCGTGAAGGCACGGTGGCGCGCGACGAGTTCCTGTCAGTGAGCACGGTGCATCGACGCCATGCCCAGCTGAACGTCGACAATGGGGAATGGTCTTTGACGGCCTTGGCTTCCACGCGCAACCTCACCGAGGTGGACGGCAAACCCGTGGCACACGGCGAAAAAATCCCACTGCGAGGCGAACACACTGTTCGCCTCTCCACAGCCGCCACATTCAAACTGTTGGTGGAGCCGGTGGATCAGGAAAAACCAGGGATAAAAAATCAGTAAGTTTCCCCTTAGGCAATGTTTGGTGCGTCGAGTCGGCAAGACCGGGAACTGAGGATTCAGTAGAGTCGGCGAAGCGGACCGATTGAGAGGTCGAAACCAATGACCGTCTCGCTTCGCCTGCTCTATGGAACAGACCATCGCTGTCAGTTCAGCGTCGGTGGAAGGGGAGGGGTAGATTCCACGTTCCTACTTTTACCCAGAAGGGGTCCGAATTCGGCCAGTCGTTGATCCTTAAAACGGCGGTTACACTTGCTGAATCTTCGCAAGGTTTTGGCGATAAAATCGTTCCGAATCGCTGACCAGGTCCATGAAGGAACTGCCTCGGCTATGGAAGGCGTTAGAAATAGACGACCTCAACGAACGGTTCACCAACACGAAGCCAAACCCATTCCGCGGCGGGGTGTTCCGCCGTTTCGTCAGATCGAAATCTCCGTCTCGACGTCTTGCAAGTGGAGGTATTCCAGGATGCGAC
This sequence comes from Verrucomicrobiales bacterium, assembly GCA_947487925.1. GTDB lineage: Bacteria > Verrucomicrobiota > Verrucomicrobiia > Limisphaerales > F1-80-MAGS106 > F1-80-MAGS106. The sequence continues at coordinate 2,693 of CANLCA010000041.1, forward strand.
CCACTGATTCCGCGACCGAGCTCTCGCCTGTGCGAAGCTCGATCTCGGGCTTTGTCGGGGGTTCGTAGGGAGCGGAAATGCCTGTGAATTCCTTGATTTCGTTGGCCCGTGCTTTCGCGTAGAGACCCTTGGGGTCGCGTTTTTCACAAACTTCGATCGGTGCGTTGACGAACACTTCGATGAACTGGTCATCGGCCACCATCTGCCGAACCAGATGGCGGTCCTCGCGGTAAGGTGAGATGAAGGCGGTGATGGCGATCAGGCCTGCTCCGGCGAATAATTTCGCGACTTCACCCACGCGACGAATGTTCTCGCGCCGGTCTTCGGGCGAGAACGCCAGGTCGGAGCACAATCCGTGTCGGACGTTGTCGCCATCCAGGACGTAGGCCTGGCGGCCCATGTTGAAAAGTTCGCGTTCGAGTTCGGTGGCTATAGTGCTCTTTCCGGAGCCAGAGAGCCCCGTGAGCCAGATAACGCAACCGGGATGCCCGTTGCGGCCTGCCCGCTGCGCGACCGTCACTTTGCCGTGACTCCAATAGAGGTTGTCGCTCCGATGGGAGCCGTCGGCGGTGCGTTTCGGGTAGTTTCCAGGCACGATGATGCCTCCGCCACAAACATCGAAACCGTCCACGATGACAAAACGCCCCGTGGGCACGATCTCTCCAATGGTGTCGAACGCAATCGGCTTTTTGAACTGCAGTGTCAGTTCGGCAACTTCATGGCGGCCGACAAAGATTTCGTTTTGATGACGGCTGACCGTGGCGAGCGTGGAAGCGTCGATCACTTTCTCAATCGCTTCGATGCTGCACTCCGCTTCCTGCGTGGCGAGTTTCAGTTTGTAGGATCGGCCTTTGCGGAACGGTTGTTTGCCCATCCAGAAGATCCGAGCATTGAAACGCGTCAACTCGTAGGGAGGCGAGGATTCAAGCGCCGCGATGGAGCCGCGTTCGACGAAAATCTGCTCATTGAGAGTGATGCCGATGCTCTCTCCCGCGTGGGCCGAATCGGTTGTAGGAGCATTCCAGCGCTCGATCGTCTTAACGACGCTGCTCTTGTTTCCCGGGGCAAAAATCAGGCGGTCACCCACGCGGATGCTGCCGCTCTCGACTCGGCCGGCCAGGATGCGGCGTTGGTCGAAGCGATACACGTCCTGGATCGGGAACCGCAGCGGCTGGTCTTGCGGGCTCTCGGACACTTTGAACGAGTCGAGAGTTTCGAGAACCGTGGGCCCGTTCCACCACGGCATCTTCGCGCTCCGAGTCGCTATGTTGTCCCCGTGTTTGGCCGCGATGGGAACGAACACTTTCGGCTCAACCCCTATCGATTTAAGCCAGCTTGTGTAGTCCGTCGCGATTTGGTTGAAACGAGCTTCGCTGTATTCTTGCAGATCCATCTTGTTCACCAAAACGGCGATTTGCCGGATCCCAAGCAGGTTCAGTAGATAACCATGGCGTCGCGAGTTCTCCTGAATCCCTTCGTGGGCGTCGATGAGCAGGAGGGCCGCCTCCGCGTTGGCCGCCCCTGTGACCATGTTCTTGAGAAATTCCTTGTGGCCGGGCGCGTCGATGATGACGTATTGACGTTTCTTGGTGTTAAACCAAATCTGCGCCGTATCGATCGTGATGTTCTGGTCACGCTCAGATTGCAGGGCGTCCATCAGATTGGCCCATTCAAAGGGCACACCCCGGCGCTCAGAGATTGCCTGGAGTTGTTGCAATTTCCCTTCCGGGAGCGAGCCCGTGTCATGAAAAAGCCTTCCGACGAATGTGGATTTGCCGTGGTCAACGTGACCGACGATGACAATCTTGAGCTGTTCCGTGGCGCCTGGAGTAGTCATGATAAGAATGAAAAGGAGAGAGTGGACATAGGAGAGTGTCGCGGGATCACATGTAGCCGTCGCGGCGTAGTTTTTCGAAGGCGTCCTCGCTCTCCTTGTCCTGCGCGCGGCCCGCGCGTTCAGGCGTGTTGGTCTGTCGTAATTCCTGGATGATTTCAGGAACGGTCTTGGCTTGGGATTTGATCGGAAACGTGCAGGGATAACACCCGATGCTGCGGTATCGCTCTCCTTTCTCGTTCGAGAAATAGAGCGGGATGACCGGGATGTTTTCGCGTTCGATGTATTCCCAGATGTTCAGCTCGGTCCAGTGCAGCAGCGGATGAATGCGAATGTGGGTCCCTTTTTCATAGTCCGTCTTGAATTGGTCCCAAAGCTCCGGAGGTTGGTCCTCGACGTTCCACTCCATGTTTTTGTCCCTTGGGCTAAAGTAGCGTTCCTTCGCGCGCGTGGGCTCCTCGTCCCGCCGCACTCCCACGATAACTCCCGTGTAGTGTTTTTGTTCAAGCACAGTTTTCAGCGCGTCCTTCTTGAGCGTGCCGCAACACTCCACCCGCGTCGCTTTGCCGTTTGGAAAAGTTCTTCCTTCCTGCAACACGCTGTGGTTCCTGCCCACAACCAGCTGCAGGTTCCATTCCTTCACAAGCCGGTCGCGATACTCAATCATCGACGGAATTTTATAAGTGGTATCCACGTGCACCAGAGGGAAAGGCACATGCCCCAGGAAGGCCTTGCGCGCCAGCCACAGGAGCACGGTCGAATCCTTGCCGATGCTCCAGAGCATGGCCAGGTTCTCAAACTTGTTGAAGGCTTCGCGGAAGAGGTAAATCGATTGATGTTCCAGTTTCGAGAGATAATCCATAGACGGTCTTTGTGCTGAAATGGGAAGAATGATCTTGGCCTGGTTCAGGCTTTGCGCGCCATAAATGTGTGAATGCCGCACTCGGTTTTCTGGAACCCCATCCAACGACCGGCGCGTTCGTTTTCATCCCGCCCCGCTTTGCGAGTGCAAGGCACGCAGCCGATGCTGCCGTAGCCCTGGTCCTGTAGCGGGTTGTACGGGATCTGGTGTTTCTTCAAGTAATCCCAGACGGCGTCCCGAGTCCAATTGGCCATGGGGTTCAGCTTGATCACTTCGCGCCCACTGACGGGGTCGAATAAGTAACTCTCGATGACGCCAATCGCCGACCTCGTGTCGCTTTGCTGGCGCCGTAGCCCGGTGATCCAACAGTCCAGTGAAGCCAGCTTTCCTTGGAGCGGGACCACCTTGCGGACAGTGCAGCAAAGATCCGGATCACGTTTCCAGAGCTCTGGCCCATGGACCTCGGCCTGCGTTTCCACCGATAGGTCAGGCTCCAAGCTCTCAATTTGAATGCCGAAGAAGGATTCCAGTTTCAACTTCAGCGCCATGGTTTCAGCAAACAGAAGACCGGTGTCCAGGGTGAACACTGGAAAATCCAGCCCGTTTCGGCGCGCGAGATCGATCATTACCAGACCAGCCCCCTGAAAGCTCGTTCCAATAGCGGCTCGATCTCCAAACTGGTTCCAAGCCCAGGTCAATGTGGACTCCGTAGGCTCAGTCTGGAACCGCTCGTTCAGATCACGCAATGTTTCAGGCGATAGCATGGAGGGGATTTTGAAAACAGAATGCAGAGAATAGAAAACCGAAATGAAGGGCCTCGAATGTCGTTCGTTCCACGCGGGATATTGAAAATTGAAATGGAATTATCGGAGCGCCGTCAACCTCTTGGCTTGAGGCGATTCAGAATGGAGTCCTGGGTAATGTTTCCAACAGTCCTGACGATTTCCATTTTCAGCTTTCAGTTTTCAGCTTTCAGCTTTCAGCTTTTCCCTTGCCCCCCCCTCCCCCCTCCTCTTTCCACAAGGTTCTTTCGCACCAGTCTCCAAAGCGTTCCCCTGAAAGCCGCTCTCTCGAATAGCGTTCCAACACAGGACGGAGCTCCGAGATGATCTCGGGGTCCTTGACGTTGTCTCGGTATAGCCGGTTCAAGCGGGTGCTCCCTTCGTTGCCGCCCAGATAGATTTGGTAGCGCCCAGGCGCTTTTCCCACGAACCCTATCTCCGCCATGTAAGGTCGTGCGCAGCCATTAGGGCAGCCTGTCATTCGCACGATAATTTCTTCGTCCTTCAGTCCAACTCCTCCCAGCAATTCCTCAATTCGACTCAGCAATCCGGGTAGGTAACGCTCCGATTCGGCGAGAGCGAGCCCGCATGTCGGCATCGCCGGGCACGCCATCGAAGCTCGCCCCAAAACTGTGCCCTGGTTTTCCACCGGAACGCCGTGCTCAGACAGGATGGACGTGATGACAGTCCGATCCCCTGCCTCGATGTTTGCCAGGATCAAGTTCTGTGACGGGGTCAAACGAATCTCAGGCTGATAGCGGTCCACCAGAATTCGGAGCGCCGATTTCAAGCGATAACCATTTTGATCCTTGATGCGTCCGGATTCAACAAACAGGCCCAGATAGAGCCGTCCATCGGCTTGGGTAGCCCATCCAAATTCGTCCCCTTGCCGCTTAAATCCAAACTGTCGTGCGGGCCCGAGCTTGAACCCAATCCGCGTTTCCAACTCTCCTCGGAACCAATCCACCCCTCGTTCCTCGAGCACGTATTTTAGTCGGGCATGCTTTCGGTCGGTGCGATCTCCGAAGTCGCGGTGCACCGTGAGCACTCCCCGGGAGACCTCGGTCAACTGTTCCCGTGTCACAAACCCAATGACGTCGGCGATCCGGGGATAGGTCGCCTCGTTGCCATGGCTGCGCCCCAGGCCCCCGCCGACCGTCATGTTGTAGCCCGTCAGCAGTGCGTTCTCCACGATGGCGATGAAACCCAGATCGTTCGTAAAAAGATCGACGTCGTTCGAGGGCGGGATTGCGAACGCGGTCTTGAATTTGCGTGGTAGATAGGTCTTGCCGTAAAGCGGATCCACAAATTCCTTGTTCGTGGGATCTTCAAGATCGAGCTGCACGCCTTCGACCCATATGGAGTGGTAGGCCCGGGTTTTCGGTAGCAGCGCGGCCGAGACACTGCGCGCATCATCCCTCACCTCCAGCGCAATCCCGTTCATCGCCGGCGCCGGCGGGGCCATGACGTTGCGATTCACGTCTCCGCACGCTGCCAGAGTGTCCATCAGCGCGTCGTTGATTCCTTTCATCACCGGCCCCAGTCGATTCTTCACGATCCCGTGGAATTGAAAACTCTGCCGTGAGGTGATCCGCAATGTGTTGTTGCCGTTGCGGTTCGAAAGGTCGTCGAAAACGGCGTAGGCTTGCGGCGGGACCACGCCCCCCGGAATCCGGCCGCGAACCATGAAAATGTATTCCTTACCGACTTTTCGTTTGTCCCGATCATCCTGCTGGTAGATCCCATGAAACTTCAAAAACTGCGTGTCATCTTCGCAAAACCGATCGACTGCCGCATCCGCGAGCGTCGCGGCAATAGACCCCGCCAGCGTCGGTATCGCTTCCTTGATCGACTCGTTATGTGTCAGTTTTCGCGGCGACTCAGTTTTATTCATAAGTGACATACTTAGGATTGTTAACATTGACAATGAACTGTCATTTGTCAATCCCAACACGGTGTTCCCCGGGGTGCTTCGGGGGACCAGGTCAGGGATGTGAATTCGTCCTCCCTCCGAAAGTCGACTTACAGGAGGGTTTTATTCCATAAGGTTTAATAAAACGGCATTGGAACGTCGTGAAGATTGGCAACGGCTTGGATGAGAAAGAGATGACGAAGAAGGAGAATAGTTCCTTTAGGGATCTAGTGAGTGATTTGGAATGACTTTGTCGCTAGGCCGTTGCGAACATTCGCCCTGGGCAACCGCCCTTTTAAGATTGTAGATGATAGACCCTAAAAACGGAAGGTGAACCATTCATGTTCGCTAAGTGACACTCATGGTGAAGCAGTGACGCTGGCTGAGCACCTCATCCATACAGTGAACCGGCTTCCTGATCGTTATTCTTCACATCTTGTTGTATGAGTGATGCTTAGCGAAGATTAGTGGTTTCTCAGCTGCTTTTTCCAGGTTGACTCATTCAGCCGGTCTCCTTCCCCGTTGCTGCATCCAGAGACTTCCCCAAAGCCGCCGCGAATTCATTTCTTGCCCTTTAAAACTGGGTCCTTCAAGATCATTCGTCGAGATGACCCACCGCAAGGTGTACTACTTCGACAACAACGCCACGACCCGGGTTGCCCCGGAAGTTGTGGAGTCGATGCTGCCCTTTTTGAAGGATCAATGGGGCAATCCGTCCAGCGCCTACCATTTCGGTCATCAGGTTGCTAAACACGTTGCCACCGCCCGCGAGCGTGTGGCGGCTCTTCTTCACGCGGACCCACGAGAGATCGTTTTCACTGGCTGCGGCACCGAAAGCAACAACACCGCGATCCATAGCGCCCTGCTGACACAACCAGGCAAGCGCCACGTGGTCACCTCGGCGGTGGAGCATTCCGCCAACATGAACTACGGCCGGTTTCTTAAGGAGCAGGGTTACGACGTCACTTTTTCACCTGTCGATGCCGACGGTCTGATAGACATTCATCGCGTGGAAAAGTCGATTCGACCCGACACCGCCATTGTCTCGATCATGTGGGCCAACAACGAGACGGGGATTGTATTTCCAATCGAAGAGCTTGCCGCAATCTGCCGTAGCAAGGGCGTTTTGTTCCACACCGATGCGGTTCAGGCGCCGGGCAAAGTGCCGTTGGATGCCCGAGGGATGGGGGTGGATATGTTGTCGCTTTCCGCACACAAGCTCAATGCGCCCAAGGGAATCGGTTGTTTGTTTGTGAAAAAACAGACCCGGTTTCATCCCCATGTAATCGGGGGTCATCAGGAGCACGGTCGGCGCGGAGGAACCGAGAATGTTCCCTATATCGTGGGTTTTGGCGTCGCGGCCGAGATGGCCCTCAGTCGAATTCAACACGAGAACACTGGCGTGCGCGCCCTGCGCGACCGCCTGGAGTCCCAGATTTTCAAATTGATCCCCCAGGTGATTCGGAACGGCGCCAAGGAACCGCGGTTGCCGAACACGTCGAACCTCTCGTTTCTCTCCGTCGAGGCGGAAGCGATCCTCACGCAGCTCGATCAGGTGGGCATTTGCGCTTCCAGCGGTTCCGCGTGCACGACGGGCTCTCTGGAACCTTCACACGTGCTCACCGCAATGGGTATCCCCGCGGCGCGAGCGCGCGGGAGCGTGCGCTTCAGCTTAGGCGCCGAAACCACGGCCGCTGAGGTCGCTTTTCTGCTCGAGCATCTGCCTCCCATCATCGAGCGGTTGCGCGGCGCTTCTGTGCAAAGTGGAGTGGGTCCGGGAAAATCGCGTTCGAAGGAGCACAGCCGTCATTCCCCCCGCAGCGCTGCAGCTTAGAGGGGCAGCGCTGCCGGTAGAGGTTCGTCGGAAGGCCCAACGAGTCACAATTCCTGAACCCAGGCCGATGGCCGGGGTCAGTTTGGATTTTCCTCAAACACCTTGCGACCTTCAGGGGTGCAATCGGAGTCTCCGAAGTTTTCCGTTTAGGTTGCCCTGTTGGGGCACACAGATTTGTGACCCAGCCCGCTGGGCTGGGGTGAGGCATCGCTCGAACTATCGCGAGATGCGTAGATACGCATTCGAACCCACGAGAAATTCAAAATCCGTTGGGATTTCCTCGAATCGAAATTCACGCATCGCCGGATCGGATCGCAAGGCATCCAAATGCGGACATCGGTCCCCTTCGAAAGTGACCAGCGGGTAGATGCGCGCTTCGCCTCGGGTCACTCGCATCAACTCGATGAGCGCTGCCCTGTGAAACTCGAGATCGAAATGATCGTTGTACACAAAGAGTAGATAAGAGACCAACGAGAGTTCGAACGTGCGGTCGGGGAAAGGAAGGGCCGGGAAGGCCCCGGGCACATAGCGGCCATCTGGGTGAGCTTGAAAATCCTCCAAAAACCTCCTGAACGCCCGTTCCCGGTACCCGCGCAGCGTCGTCGCGTTTTTGTAGAACTCCCACCGGTAGACCGCCAGTCCACCAATTGATGCGAGCACGTGGTCCAGGTCCCTTTCACACGCAGGCCGCAGAGTTTCCGGCGTCATTGTGTAGATGGGATCGCACGCGGTGACTCGTCCGCCGAGTAAATTGGCTTCAGCGCAAAACGAAGAAACCCCGGAGGCCACATCCAGCACGTCCCGACCCCGCCATTTTTCCCAGTCCAACGCAAAGAAACGGAGGTACTCCTCGAAAGTCCGGCCGAGAAGAACCACCCGGTCCAACTCCAGACCCCGTTTGGGTTTGCCATTCACGTCCGGTGTTCTTCCAGCCCGCATGAACACTGTCAACGTTGAACCCCAAAACACCGAGCACGAACCGCGAATTCAGTTTACAACGAAAAGACTGAGTGCAAGTCTTCGGACCGATGTTCAGAGCTGCTATCAGAGTTGTCGGCTTGGCCGCGGTCGCCGTCGTTTTGGCCGCCTGCCGGACCCACACCAT
>CANLCA010000042.1 GCA_947487925.1 Verrucomicrobiales bacterium
ACGCCACGTCACCATGGTCGCCAACGTCACCACGATCGACGGCAACCCGGCCCCCGCTACCAAAGCCCCGTTCAAGGCGCCCATCGCCCCGCCCGCCCCAATAGCCAGTGCCAGCAACTCTCCCGGGCCGCCTCCACGCTGAGCCGCCAACCCGACAAACACACTGCACCAGGCAAATTGGGATCCGATTGAAATGTCGATTTGACGGCACAGGATGACCAATGAGATGCCCATCGCCGCCACCAACACCGGGGAAGTAGCCGTGGCGAGGGATAGCAACTGCCGCCCCTTGAAGAAGTCCGGAGCAGCCAGCCAAAGCCCGCCAAGCATGGTTGCCAGCACCAGCACCACGCTCCACTCGCGACGGTGACGCCTCATACCCCGACACCCCCCTTCCTCATGGCCGAAGCCATCACCCGGTCGGAAGTCGCCTCAGCTCTCGTGAACTCACCCACAAGACACCCTTCCCGCATCACCAGGATTCGATCGCTCAACCCCAGGACTTCAGGCAGATCTGATGAGATCATCAACACCCCCATGCCCTGATCCGCCAAAGTCCGGATAATACGATGGATTTCGCCCTTGGCTCCCACATCCACACCCTGGGTGGGCTCGTCCAGAAGCAAAACCTTGGGATCCGCGGCAAGCCACCGTGCCAAGGCGACCTTCTGCTGGTTTCCGCCTGATAAAGAACCCGCCAGCGCCTCTTCGCTCGAGCACTTGACCGCCAGGTCCCCAATGAACTTCTGAGCAAGCGTCCTCTCCGCTTCATCCCGGATCCAACCGCGCGGGAATAATTTCGAATGCACCGCCAGACTGATGTTCGACAACAGCGACATCTCCAACACCACGCCGTGACGCCGGCGATCCTCGGGAAGATAACAAATCCCGGCGTCGACCGCGTCTCTCGGAGACCGGATCCTGACCTCATGACCCTCTACGAGAATCATCCCGGAATCCGCCGGTGTGATCCCAAACAACACTCTTGCCAGTTCCGTCCTTCCAGCTCCTACCAATCCCGATACCCCGACAATCTCACCTGACCGGACCTGGAAATTGACCTTCGGAACACCGCAACGCGAGCAGCCCACTCCGCGCGCTTCCAGTCGGACCTTCCCGGGATCGCAACTCGGAGCGGGATACTCCGTCGTGAGGTCGCGCCCCACCATCCTGCGAATCAGTTGGCTCTCGTCCAAATCCCCCACCGCGAAAGTCCCCACGCTTGCCCCATCCCTCAAAACGGTAATCCGATCCGCCACCTCAAAAACTTCCGGCAACCGATGTGAGATGTAGATGATTCCCACTCCTTCGCTCTTCAATGTGCGGATCAAATTCAGAAGTGTCGTCACCTCCCCGGGAGTTAATGACGCCGTGGGTTCATCCATCACCAAAACCCTCGCGCCCGCTCCAAGTGCCCTGGCAATCTCCACCAACTGCTGCTCGGGCATGGAAAGCTCTCTCACGAACGAATCCGGATCGATTCGTGCGCCCACTCGCCGCAGAAGTCCTAAAGCCTGCTCGCGACGCAACCCCCATCGAACTCTCCTGAACGGGGATGAGGGCTCAATCGCCAAGGCGATGTTTTCCGCGACGCTCAGGTCTGGAAACAAAGCCGGCTGCTGATAAATCGCCGATATTCCAAGTCCGTGCGCCATGCGCGGGTCCAACCCCTTCACCGGTCGACCATCCACCCTGATCTCACCGGCATCAGGCTCGTGGGCTCCCGTGATGATCTTGATGAGGGTCGATTTCCCCGCGCCATTTTCCCCCAACAACGCGTGCAACTCCCCAGCACGCAAATCAAAGGAAACCTCCCGCACCGCGTGAACCCCTTGAAAGGCTTTTGAGATCGACCGAAGCTCGAGGACAGAGTTCATTCGGCCATCCCGTCACGGCCGACCCGAAAGCACTTCCTTTTCGTAGCGCCTGACCTCCTGGAGCCATGAAATATCGGAGGGCACTGCCTGGCGGTCACAATGGTGCTCCCAAACGATCCCCCATGGCAGGTGCTTGCACTCCTCCAGCAGCGCCAGTCGCCCGGTCAAATCACCCTCCGTCTCCAAACGTTTGAGCTCGGCCGTAGGTTCTAAAAGAGCCAACAAAATGGCCTTCAAGACGGAGCGTATCCCGATCACCCACGCCGCGATGCGGTTGATGCTCGCATCAAAATAGTCCAGCCCGAGCCGCACTCGGCCTAGATAAGAATTTCGGACCAACTCCTGCGCGATGTCCACAACCGCATCTTGGAGCGTGACCACGTGGTCGCTGTCCCAACGGATCCCCCGGCTCACATGAAGCAACACGCCCGGCACCCACGGCATCACCGCGCTCAACTTGTCGGCCAGATTTTCTGTTGGATGAAAATGGCCCGTGTCCAAACACAGCATTTTTCTCCTCGTGACTGCGTAGCTCAGATAGAAATCATAGGAACCAGCCACGTAGCTCTCCGAGCCCAACCCAAACAACTTTGGCTCCACCGAATCCCAGTGTACTGTCTGTGAAAATCTCTTCTTGAAAACCTCGTCCAGGGAATCCGCCAGTCGCTCCCGCGGGCCCCGCCTGTCCACCGGAGTATCCTTCCAGCCATCCGGGATCCACAAATTGGTCACGCACGCCGTTCCCAATGCCTTGCCAAAAGAGGCTCCAATTTCACGGCATCGCCGTCCGTGTTCGATCCAAAACCCACGCACAGCCGGGTCCGGATGCGTCAAAGTAAACCCGCTTTCCGCCATCGGATGGGCGAAAAATGTTTGGTTGAAATCCAGCCCGATCCCAAGTCCCCGAGCCCAAGATACCCAGTTCTGGAAATGCTCCGGTAACACCGCATCGCGGTCCACGCGCAGGCCACCGAACTCGCCATAAGAAGCGTGCAACGCAAACCGATGGACCCCCGGGACCAGCGAAAACACCTTCTCGACATCCCGCCGCAGCTCGTCCGGGGTTCGAGCCCTGCCCGGGTAACTCCCCAACACCGCCAACCCACCGCCTAACGCCGCGCCAGTATTCTCAAATCCTCGAACGTCATCCCCCTGCCAGCATTGGATCGAGACGCAAACCGTTTCCAGAATAGACAACGCCGCGTCCACGTCGACGCCCAACGCCGCGTAACGGGCCTTCGCGAGGGCAAACGCCTTGCCGAGATTCCTGCTGGGTTTCAAATGTTAAAGGACAGCAGGCCCTAATGGCTGGCCCGATCCCGCCGCTTCTGCTTCGTCAGATGACGGAACCCCACCAGCCGGCTGCATTGCTCATCCCAAAGCCGCAACCGAAGGGATCGAAGACTTGATATCAGCGTGATCGGTTTCACATCCCTGAAGATCTGATGAGAATTATGGCATCGTTCCAAATTGTAATTGGGGATTTTAGGACTGAGATGGTGGATGTGATGAAACCCGATGTTACCCGAAAACCACTGAAGAACCTTGGGCAGCTTGTAGAATGAACTCCCTTGCAGCGCCGCATCGGTGTAATCCCAATCCTCCCGCCGTTCCCAATAAACATCCTCATACTGATGTTGCACATAAAACATCCAGAGCCCGATTGACCCTCCGACCAGGGTCACCACTAGTTGGAGCATCAGATAATGGGGGATGCCAAAAATCATGCACAACGACCCCACCAAACCGAGCATCGCAAGGTTGGTCCACCACACGGAATTCCGCTCCCGCGGATTCGCCTTCCCAGAGGGGATTCGATGGATGATCAGGAACAGGAAAAGCGGGGCAATCACAAATAAAATGAACGGATTCCTCGTCAACCGATAGGCGAACCGCTTCCAACGTGACGATGCCTGATACTCGCGGACGGTCATCGTCCAGATGTCGCCCATGCCCCGCCGATCCAAGTCTCCGGAGGTGGCGTGATGCACCGAGTGCTCCCATCGCCAATGATAATAGGGAGTGAATGCAAGCGTGCCAGCGATGAACCCCACAATGTCATTGGCCGTTGGAGACTTCAAAAAGGAGCCGTGACCGCAGTCGTGAAAGATGATGAACACCCTCACCAGAAGCATGCCGGCCAGGACGGCAAACGGAACCGCCAACCAAAAGGATTTCGCCACAAAAACATACATCAAAACCCACGCCAAAACGTAAAGGCCAAACGTATTGACCATCTGCCAGACGGCCCGCTTAGTTGAGGGCACCTGGTACCTCGCAACAATCTCCTTCCACTCGGTTACTTTAGGCCGGCAAGCACCGGTCTCCTGGACGACTTGTGTTTCTGCTATCATTTTACATTAAAACTTCGATGAGCATGGCTCTTCTCCCTCGAGGTTGCAAACATTTGATGCTCCTTCCCGCTCTCGTAGAACCTTCAATTGTCAAAATCTTGATCCAAATCAATTTTTCCCAACTCAACCAAAAATCGCAAAAGTGCCAAAAGGACAGAGATCACCCTCAATCTTTACAAGGATCTTGACCAGTCCACCGTCGAAAATCAAGACCCAGACCACTTTCACCCCTCCCCGGAAGAACCAGAGCACCCGGTTTCGGGGACAGACAACAGTGCCTCGTTGGACAACAGTAGTCTCGGGGACAGACAACCCAGAAACGCCGGGTTTCTGGGGACAGTCTTGGGGACAGACAACAGGGCCTGAGTCTTAGTCTTGGGGACAGACAACAGGGCCTGAGTCTAGAGCTTCTTTGGAGACGCGCCTCATTGTGAGGCATTGTTTTGGAGCCGTGCGTTGACATTCAAAGTGTAGACATCATGATGCCACCATGAGAACCACCTTGTCGCTTGATCCGGATATCGCCGCGAAGGCGAAGGAGGCCGCGGCCGAGTTGAAGAAGCCTTTCAAAGAAGTGATCAATGCCGCGCTGCGCGTGGGTCTCGACAAAATCCTCGATCCGCCCCCCAGGCAACCTTACCGGACCAACCCACGTCCGATGGGACTGCGCCACGGCTTCAGCTACGACAACATTTCTGAGCTAATCGCCGCCGCCGAAGGGGAGGACCATTCATGATCCTGGTGGATGCGAACCTGCTGCTCTACGCCGAAGACAGCCTGTCTGAAAGCCACGCCGCCGCCCGCGACTGGTGGGATGCTCAACTCAGCGGCGCTGAGCCGGTGGGGTTGTGCTGGCCGGTCCTGAACGCCTTCATCCGCATCGGGACCAACGCCCGGTTGCACCAGCGCCCCCTCACGCTGAAGGAGGCCGCGGAGCGCGTTCAGAGTTGGTTCGATCAGTCCTGCGTCCGTATTGTCCAACCCACGGAACATCACTGGCCCATTTTTCAGCAAATGCTCCGCAACGGAAATGCGGTGGGAAATCTAGTCTCCGACGCCCATCTGGCAGCGCTCGCCGTGGAGCACAATTCCGTGCTGCACTCTACCGACGCCGACTTTTCCCGCTTCCCCGGACTCAAATGGAAGAACCCAATCGCCGATTAACCTGGAAAAAGCAGCTGAGAAACCACTAATCTTCACTAATCTTCACTAATTCAACAAGATGTGAAAAATAACGATTAGGACGCCGGTTCGCTTTATCCTTAATCCGGCAGTTGGATGGCCGAAAAAAACGAAAACTGCCGAAAGAAAGGAAGTTCTGAGCCAGCTGTTATTCACCCGGCAGGTGAGTGCTCGCGTTTGCGTAAAGCCTTCGAATTCTTTCGTTTCTTTCGGCTGAATTGCTGTTTTTAGGTTTATGGGTGAGGTGTTCAGTCAGCGTAACTTCTTCACCATTAGTGTCTATTAGCGAAAATTAGTGGTTCAACTTCCGTTTTTAGGATTAAACCTTAGGGAGTCGCGACTCTGAATCGATAAAACCCACCTTTTTCCCGGTCTATCCCCAGAGGCAGCGTCCGCTCTCCAACCCTGAGACTCCCCGATACCGTCCCGATCGATCGCCAAGCCGCCCCGTCCACCGTATCCGAGGTCTCAACCACGAACTCGGCCCCTGCCAGCGCGGGGAACAAGAGCGACACACCCTCGGTTCCCCGTCTCTCGATCGCTACCCGCAAGTCTGACCTCTTCATTCCAGCCCAAATCCTCGCCCCTGCCGATCGCCATAACACCGCATTCCATTCCACGGCAATTTCCCGTTGCGTTGGTCGGTCCCCAAACTCCACCACCGCCAACGCCGGACCGGCGTTCTTCGACTTAAACCGCGTCAAGAACAGAGCGTCCTGTTCACCCAGATCCCGCCCTGCCCCTTCCGGATCGTCCCATGAAAAGGACAACTGCCCCTGCGACGCCGATCGCGTGTTAAAATTCGCATCCCCAACCCCAGCAAGTTTCCCCGCGCCCACGCCCATAAATTCGATCAACGCTGGATCCCATCGCAAGGAAAACTGAACACTTGTCACTTTCTTGAACCCCGAAGCCTTCACCGGCAGTTCGATCTCCTGGCCCGCACCCACTTCGAACTCAGGCATCATCAAAACAGGCCCCGTGCCCAAACCCGCTGACCCACTACCCACTCCTCCACCGATCACTGACCCACTGTTGACTCCCCAGCTCCCCAACTCCCCACTCCCCCCCAGCCCACTCCCCCACTGATTACTTCCCCACTGATTACTGCCCCCCTCCCCCACACTGCCCCCCAAAGGCGGCGGTGGCGCCGTCGGCGCGGTCCAACTCACGTTCACATCTCCCACTTTGATCGCGGTGAAATCCTGTGCCGTTTGATCCGTCCCCAGATTCGTGTAATGCCTTGAAGGATCGGGGTTCCAGGGCGCGTTGGGATTGGCGAAAACGGTGTCCGAGGGGACGAACTGCCAAAGGCCCTTGGGCAGCGTCGTCGAGATTCCCAGGATCAAACGTCGAACGAACGTGATGTCCAACGTGCTCACGCTGCTGGAACCGTTCACGTCCGCCGCCAGCAACTTATGGGGCGAACCCAACGCCGCGATGCCCAGGATATGCCGACGAATCAAGGTGATATCCAAAGTCGTCACGCCTCTTGAGGGCGGGCTTTCGTCCAGCTTCGAAGCCGTCACTGTGTAATCCGCCCCCGCGCCCAAGGTAAACGAGAAAGTCCCGCCTGATCCCGTCGTCAGGGATTGAGCAGCACCCCCGCTAACCACTACCGACACGCCTGGAACCTTGAGAGTGGAACTGTAATAACCCACCGTTCCGCTGATCACATTGTTGAGCAACGAGGCCGTGACCACCTCGAACGTTCGCAACTGCGCCGTCGCCGCGGTGAAATCGTCGTTGCCTGCTTGCAGCGCACGAACCGTCACCGATCCCACACCGGTGAACGTCAGCGTGCCTCCGCTGAGCGTCCCGGGGCCAGACACCAGTTCGTATTGCACAGCCAGACCTGAGCTGGCAGTCGCGCTCAGGAGTAGCGTAGGGCCAGGGAAAGCCTTCGTGGCGATGGCAGGAAAATCAAGGGTCTGCGTCTGTTTGTAATGCACCAACACCGAGTTCGTCGTGTCTTTGACTACTTGAACGGTCACGTTCGGCGGGGCGACGAAATTCGCAATGGATTTGAATTCCAACGGGTAACCAAATGTCAGGACTCGGATGAAGTTGCTTGAGCCGGAAATGTAGTTTGGATCCCCCCCAACGACCCTCCACCCCGCATCCGCATCCACGGCTCCCGCTGGTGTGACGAGGACTTTCAAAAATCCCGTGTCATCACTCGTTTCTACAAATGGAGACAAAAGGATGTTCACACCTCCGGCGCTGGCATTGGTGCCAGTCCTGCTCGACAACTCGGCCGCCGCCACCATCTCGACGATCCCTTGGTCCAAAGATCTGACGTAAATACGATCACTGTCCGTGGCCACGAAGATGCCCGCCGGATAAAACTTGTTATCCGTGTACCGCACGCACAAGGGCCCGCCGCTGTTGCCAGGGAACGAGAGAAGTTGGCTCGCGCTGTAAAGTCGGCTGTTCTGCAAGCCTGTCACCTTGATGAAGCTCACCGGGAGAGGTGAGGTTTCGTGGATCTTTTCCTGGTCGGCCAAGGGGATCCCATCGAAAGGATAGCCCGACAAGAATTTGTCTTCCGTCCCGGCCAGGAATGGGTTGACTTCATTGGTCGATGCCAAGTAACCACCATAGCCCCCACGGCCGGCGGGTTCGTTAAAAGTATACATCGCCGCGGCGTCCAGGTTTTGGGCTTGGGGCGTTGAAAGCGAATTCGCGCCCTCACTCTGCCGTTGCGCCGCGTATCCGGCGTAAAGATACCACCCGCGTGGAGTGATGGGCTTGGGTTCATATTCATCCCGGAATTTCTGAAAGTGCCACCGCACACGCCGGGCGCTGCTCAAGGTCTTGGAGTCAAACAAAACATGCCCTGCGGTCATCACCACGTTGGACCTCACGACGAACCCCGACCCCACTTCGCCATCGCCACGACTGATCTGGCCGATATGCTTATAACGGATGAGGTCACGCGGGATCGGCGTCGGTTTGACACGGGTCGTTCCGGCAGGAGGCGCGGCAACATAAGCGCCGTTGTAGAGGGCGTTGCCGTTGTTCTTTACCTCAACGTTGACCGTGCTGGGTACGATCAGCCCGTCCACAGGTTTGAACTGGATGGTGTAAAGGCCCGCGTTCAGACTGGACAGCGTGACCCCGCTGGCGCGGTAGTCGGTGTCGGGTTCCTGATCAAACTTCCAACCTCCAAGAATCGTGCCCGAAAAAGTGATTGAAAGGTTGCCCACTCTCGGGTTTTGAGTGCTGACGTAGTAGGCATCCACGTTGGAGAGAATCCCGTTGGTCACTCCTAATCTGATCGGTAATGGATGGATATAGCCGTTGGCGGGGTTGAACTCGATCTCATAGTCGCCCTCGGGCAAACCCTCGGCGATGGACCCGCTCGTTTTCCAGTGCTTTTGCCCGACAAAACGCCAGCGCCCGTCCGACCCTGGCGGGTTGAGGTTGATCTTCAGCCGAGCGGTGCGGGTCGGAGCCTCATCCGGATTTCTGGTGTCGGTAACGATCAAACCATCGTCATCCGGCATAATAGTGACCGTTGCCTTGGAAGGCGAGGCCACCAAAGCGGGGAAGTTGGCGGAGATTTCAAATTCAAAATTCTCTTCACCTTCGAGTGCCTGATCATTGACGATGCTGATCGACACGTTCTTGCTGGTCTCACCGCTCGCAAAATCGACAAATGTTTGTTGTGTTGTGAAATCTCCCACCCCATCAACCGCGCGGTTTGCCGACCTATCAATCGTCGTAAAAAATACACGCCCGGCATCACTGATGTTCTTGCGAATGTTGATCGTCACAAACCCATCAGCTTCGCCGACCGAGTAAACCGCGTGCTCAAGCGAGAAGATCGGATCCACACGCCGCACGTTCAGATTCACCACGATCCCCGATGTTTGAACCCCCGTCACCGGATCGGTGATGCGGTAGACAAAATCCACCAAACCAAAGAAGCTGGCCACCGGCGTGTAAGTGAACCTGTCCCCCACGAGGGTGACTGCTCCACTCGAAGGCTGCCGTTCGATGGCGTATTGCAACCCGCTGACGTTGCTCGCGTAGGGCACAATCAACTTGGCGACTCCCTGGTCCGTTGTCTCCGTCGGGGTCGATGGCAGAATGACACTAAACGAACGCTCCACGCTGGTCGCCGGGGCGAAACTCGCATTCCCAGCCTGCACCGCGCGCACCGTGACGGGTCCCACACCGGTCAGGTATAGCATCTCATCAATCAACCGCGCAGGACCCAACACCAGCACGAAACTGACCGGCAACCCCGAACTCGCCGTCGCGCTCAGAGTCATCGGTGAGTTAGCGAACGTCCGGACCGACAACGGTGGGAAGTCGATGGTTTGGAGCGGCAGCACGCTCACAGTCAACAAAGCCACCGTGCTGATTTCCGTGCCGACCGAGTTACTGACCACCACCGTGTACGGTGTCGTGCCCAACTGACTGACACCCGCAAGCGAGTAGGTCGAACTGGTCGCACCCGGTATCGCGATCCCGTTTGTGCGCCATTGATAAAACAGCGGCGCTTTGCCGGTGGCAGCGACCAAGAACTCCACGTCCCCACCCAGAACCGAGTTCTTGTTCTGCGGTTGCAGGGTGATGTGTGGCGGCTCACTCACCAGGATGTTGACCGGGTTCGACGTCAGCGACAAAGCAGCCCCATCCGTCGCCTTGGCGGTCAACGTATGGCTTCCAACACCCACGTTGCTCCATACAAAACTGAACGGACTGCTCGTGTCTTCACCGATCTTTGTAAGCCCTTCGAAAAACTCCACCTTGGTGGGGACAATATCCACAACGCCGGCCTCGAGGGTCACGGTCGCCGGGGCGGCATATTCGGTTCCACCGATGGGAGCGTTGAGGGTCACGCCCTGGACCGCGCTCACAAAGTTTGCGGTAATGGTCTTCGACGCCGTCATGGTCACACTCAACGGATTCTGAGTCCCGCTGGCGTCGCCGCTCCAGCTCGTGAACATGCGGCCCGGCGAGGGCGTCGCCGTCACGGTGACCGCGGCTCCGCTGGTGTAGGTGGTGGCCTCGGGCGATTTGACCACATCCCCATCGCCGTTCACCAACAAAGTGAGCGTAAACCGAGAAGGTGGGAGGAGGCCGAAGTTCGCATTCACCACCGGATTCGCATTGGTGACCTCGATGCGCAAGGGGCTGATGTTGTTGCTCGCCACGGAGCCGTCCCAATAACGGAAGATCGTCGTGGCCAATGGCACCGCCATCAGTCGCACCACCGAGCCGTAGGGATACTTAGGCA